>JAPXKQ010000247.1:0-2546 GCA_033809995.1 Tissierellaceae bacterium | reverse complement strand
TTATATTTTGTCAGAATAACATCAAAATCCTCTTTTATAATGGACATTAAATTCAAATCTTTATATTCACCATTCTTGTAAACCGCTTTCCTTAAAAGCCCTTCTGTCTTAAAACCACATTTTTCACTAACTTTTATAGACCCTTTATTATAACAAAGCTGTCTAGCTTCGATCCTTTCTAGTCCTAATACATAAAATCCATGGTATAGCATAAGCATAGTTGCTTCCTTTGCTAATCCCTTTCCCCAATATTCTTTTTCGCCAATTAATATACCAAAAGACGCACTTAGATTTTTATTATCTATATTAGTAAAATATATATATCCAATATGTTTATTTGTTTCTTTCATACAAATAGCCAAAGCTAACTTGTTAGATACTTTAAAAATTGCATCTTCCACCCACTTCTTCTCATAGGCTTCTGATACATAATACTTTGGTCCTACAACCATATCCCAAATTTCATCATCTCTTCTCCACTTTATTGAGTTTTTGTAATCATCTAGCTCTAATGCTCTTAAATATACTCTAAATCCTTTAAACATTCTTCACCCTCCTAATAATGTTATTGGTAATACATTCCATCTCATTTTCCCCATATCTTTGATCACATGGTATTGGTAAAATATTTAATATATAACTATATTCTACACTCTCTAAATTAACATTATCTAACACATTAGCCCATAGTGTAGGTATATAAATTTTTTCTTCTATCAATTTTTTTTTAATCTCCATACCATTTTCTAAATAAAGGGGATATGCAAAAGGAACATTTGGCTCTAGAAGTTTGAGCTTGTTTATTTTTTTAAGTTTTTTATCTAAATAAAAATAATTCTTTCTTCGAATATCACTTACTTTTGCATAATCTATTGCTTTGAGAATATTTATTGTAAGCTTTGACATGTATTTCAATGGTTCGTTTTTTAAGTCTTTGTCGTTTTTTTGAAAATAATTATAATAATCAGATGCTCTTCCTTCATATCTCCCTAATATATGCTTCATTCGATTTTTCAAAACATCAAATTCTAATTTTTCCTCAAGAAATTTATCAGTTGAAAGATATGCCCCATCTGGCACACCAAAAAATTTTCTACACGAATATATTGTGTCTATTCCATCTATAGGCTTTTGGAAAAATGCCTGTGTATTATCTACTATAATATTCTTATACTGTTCTTTAAAATATTGAATTCTTGTATTTGATAATTGACCAAAATAATTAACAATATACACATATTCGTCTTTATCAATTGTTTTGTTTAATAAAGGATTAAACTTTTTATCAATATTATAATATTCAAAATCTATACGATATTCTACTAAAACATTGCTTATAGAATTACATAAATAATAGGGAATGTATAATTTCTTTATTTTTTTTGCTTTAATTATGTATATAAGAGCATTTCTACCAGTGTTAAGACGTATCAAATCTTTATAATATTCATTATCAATAAATTCATCCAACTCTAAATATCCACCTATTTCCTTCACATATATCACCTACTCTACAATAACTTTAATCCATTCTTCAGAATTATCCATCATATCAAGCATTTCATCCATAGAATCGAACTTAAAGAATACTATTCCAATAGCTTTGTTTGCACCATCAAAGAATTGCACTAAATCACCTTGTTTTTTATACATAACTTTTTTTATTATTTTTTTTTCTACTTCCTTATCAAATATTATATCTTTAAGTGAACCATTTTTTCCAGTATGCAAATTAAAAGAAGAGAAATATGCTTCTTTTTCTAAATAATTTAGATTAATATCAAAGTTTCCCACAGCTGCTTCAACTGTTGCAGCAACTAAATCAACTCCAGTGATCACTTTAAGCAAATCTGGAATCATATTTCCACCATTACGTGGCCCCATCTCAATTATATACAACTCGCCTTTTTCATCAAACATTAGTTCAAGATTGAATCCCCCAAATTTTATATCCAACAAATCAACTACTCGTTGAATTTCTTTTTTTATTCGTTCCACTCTATCATTAGAAATTTCAACAGGATAACTTTTGCCAACTGGTACCAAAGGATTAACATTTAAATTTCTGTGGCAATTAAGCAATCCCCAAAACTGAACTTTTCCATTGAGTATAAAACAATCTCCACCAATTAGATATTTATGATCTCTAATTATGTACTCTTCAATAATTACTTTTTTGTTTCTTGATTGAGCTAAAGCTGATTTAAATGCTGGCTCTAGATCATCTAAAGACTCTATCTTATTCACACCTTTACTACCAGAAGAATCAACTGGTTTAACTATAAGTGGAAATTTAAAGTTTTTAATTGTTTTTTCTACGTTGCTAAAATTTTCAAATACCCCCATTTGAGGATAATTAAAACTATTTTCCTTTAAAAATTTACGAAATTTATCTTTATAACTTAATATTTCAACTGAGCTATACGGATTGGTTGGAAGTCCCAGCTTTTCAGCAACATATGCTGCTGTTGGTGCTGCTGGATCTGATGCGTATGCAACTATTCCATCTATTTTTTCCTTTTCGGCAACTTTTAAAACAGCATCCT
>JAPXKQ010000246.1:0-2550 GCA_033809995.1 Tissierellaceae bacterium | reverse complement strand
CACCTCATATACCTCCCATACGTTTATATTCGTTCAAATATATTATATGGGAAGAGTTGGTAAAGGTGGTACACTTTTTGATTGGCAAGCCTGTTTTATTGGTACATATTTAGTTTAGCATCTGCATTTTTCAATGGATCTCCTTTTAAACATATGTCTATATATTAAGGTTCTATAGATTTAGCTTAGATTCTCTTAGTTTTTCAGACATAATAATAGCAGCTCAGTTTTTATGTCTGAACTGCTATTTTTTGTTACCTTATTTTATAGGGTTGTTCGCAATATATAAATTATGTTCATCAATTAACACTTACATTTTTAAGGGTACTTTTGGGGAATAATAATACTTCTTCATATTAATAAATTCATATTAATAAATATTATACTCTTTTATCAAATCCAGTATATGAAAAGTAATTTTTGAAAATACTTGGGTCAAAAGGTTCTCCATGTTTCCATGTCGGATTGTGTTCCCTCACAATATCAACTAACTTTTGAGCTTCTCCTGTTTTAATTTGCGTCAAGGTCCACATAGTTGAGGCACGTTTATCCACAGGTAAGGTTTGAGCGTGCTTTTTAATAAATTCGTTAAAGTTCTCACTCTCATCATTTACCATACCAAAACCATTAATAAAATTTCTTCTCGTCTGCTGAATGACCTTTTCTTTTATGTCATCTGAAACTTCCACTATCTTTTTCCAATCACTTCGCCCAGTAATATCCATACCAGGTTCAATAAATTTACTTGGATCAAAATTTTTCGGATTAGATATTTTATCTGCTTGTTTCATTGTCTTAATCCACATAGATAATGGCTGTCCTCCAATTCGCATATTGATCACACCTCTCTTATATTATTAACTGATTTTTTATCTATAACTATTGCTAGTAAAGTTTACTCTATATAAATATTTGTTAATACATATAATTTACTGTCATTCGTGCAGTTGCAGTTGAGACTGTTCCAGTAGTGACAATTTAAACTTGCCTCTCAGTTGCATAGCAAATTCTGATTTAATAAAGCTCCTACTGTTCATTCTGCTACTAGGATATAAAGCTTATCTCAACTTCGTTACATTTTGAAATTATTTTAACAATAGAATCTAATTTCATTTGTTTTAAAATGCTCTTTCCATTCCTTACATATTAAAAAGTATTGTGCTGCTATTATTTCTAAAATATTATTTAATTCTTTTGTTGGTATCTTGCTTGAATTATTAGCTAAGATACAACCACCTGAAGCAGTTAACCAAATTTTAGTAGCATTTGGGCTAGGCTTTCCCTTGCTTACATGAACATGGATTGGTTCAAAGTTTTCATTAGACCAGAAGTAAACCAAATATCCTCCTATTCTAAAAAGACTAGGCAATTTGAATACCTCCTATTGAGGCATATTTATATAGAAGATGTGCATTATGTCTAAGCATTTCATTGAAGTTTTCAATTTCTTCATCAGTATAACCTTCTATTTTTGTCCAAGTATAACTAGGCAAAATACACCTCGCTGTATCAAATCCATGTTCTGTTGCCCGCTCAAAGTGGACTTCTACTTTCTTTACATCATTTTCTTCAATTATATGAGAGTGAGTAATTTCCGTCTCATCTGCTAATGTAATATAAGGATACATCATATCAAATACCTCCCAACTTAAATTTTGTATTTTTATAAATATATAACTTTGCTGATATGTCATAGTTTATAAATAATGTTCATCAACGAATTTGTCATCCTGAGACTGCAGTATAAGCATTACTTACGAAGGATCTTGGGTCTAGCTATCGGGTCAAGATACTTCAGGGGTAAAGCTCATTCAGATCGAATCAGTATGACAGATGCTTGTGTCATATAATTCTACTGATACGTCGTAACTGACGATGATTATAATATAAGTATACTATACATTTATGAATTCTTAAAGAATTAAAGCTTCGTTTCCCATGCACTGCTTACAACAATTAGATCGTAATTACTCTAAGCAATGCATGAGATATATTTGTTTAAAGTTCCTGAAAACCTTGGTTTTATAGCACATATTGCACCCATCACTATTATGACACGTTCCCCCCGTAGCCATAACTAATAGTATTCTATCTTGTCCTTTTGATATAGCTTCTATTGCTCTATTAATAGCAACTCTTTGATAGTATCTTGGAGTTTTACCACTCATATCAAAGAAATAGTCTTCGGCAACAATCTTTTCTTCATGAGCTTGTATACCTTTTCCTATTTTGTATCTTTCCCAAAGCTCATTTGGACTTGGAAATTCGTCTAAACTTAATTCTCTTTCTTTCCCAGTAAAATTATCATGTTCTATAAATCCATCTCCGTTAGAGCTATAGATAAATGGGATATCTAATATATCTCCATATTCAAGGCCTTGTTGCATTCCAGCTCCTATAGATTTTTTATTATCTTTAGCTTCAATTATTGCAAGGGGCATATTAGGTTTATAGCTTAAAATATAGTCTGCTCTTTTTCTTTTCCCTCTGGCTACAAGATTTCCCCTGACTATAATTCTTCCGTCCGTAAAGCTATACTCAGCTCTTACT
>JAPXKQ010000245.1:0-2588 GCA_033809995.1 Tissierellaceae bacterium | reverse complement strand
TTTTTGCACGTCTATAATCATGTCTATAATAGTTACAAATTAGCATATTTTAATTTATAATAATCAAGCTAAAAAAACCATACCAATTATACCATTATAATTTCTTCGCAATATTATGCACCTTTCCTCTACTTATACCTACAATTTCAGCTATTCGCCTATGGGATAATTTAGTTAACTGTATTAACTCAATAACAATTTGCTCTATAATATTTCTATTATTCTGAATTTGCTCTATATCTTTTATTCCATATTTGTTGCAATAATTATCTATAATCCTTTTAGCTTTCTCTTCTCGTTGCCGTTCTAAATCCTCTTTAATTTCAAGAAACTCTTGCATATCTTCTTCTAAATGAAATTGTTCAAATAGCTTTACCGAACCAGTGAACATATCCATTATCATTTCCTTTTCCTTAGGATTTATTATACTATCTTTTTTTCCCATATAAGCATTATAGCTACTCCATTTATAATCTCCTACATCTGCTACTATTTCAGCCTTTACAGGATTATTATGTATATATCTTATAACACCAAGTAAATATTGTTCTGTATTTATAACCTCACTTTTATATCTACCTTGAAACACATGACCTACTCGATCATATTTTTTATTATACCTCATTGCAAATTTAATATTTGTCCGCTTTAATGCATCTGCCATTAAATCTAAATCAGCATTAATTAAAAGATGCACATGATTATCCATTATACAATAGGATAATACTGAAATATCTCCCTCATTTACTCTATCTTGCAACTCTCTCAAAAAATATTGCTTTTCTGAAGAATGTCTAAATATCATTTCTTTATTATTTCCCCTAGCCATTATATGATAATACCCACTATCACTTTCTAACCTAGCAATTCTTACCATGTTTTCACCCCCACAAAATTAAACAACCATATAGCTGGGAATAATTGGACTGCAAAAAGATCCGTCCCTGGTGCATACTCTATAGTGTAGGTTGCTCTAAGATAACAACTTCGCATTTTGTAGCATCAAGCCTTACATCTACTCCAAAAGGTAGAGTCACTACTGGTTCACAGTGACCAGCTTGAAGATTAAATATTGTAGGCTTGTTTAACGGTTTTACTAATTGATCTACTATTTCTTTCAAAGTAAAATCGCCTTCATGTTCAGGTTTGCAACTATTAAAATTGCCTAGTATTATTCCTTCTGCATCTTCAAATTTTTTAGATAATATTAACTGAGTAAACATTCTATCTATTTTATAAGTATATTCTCCTATTTCCTCAATAAATAAAATTTTCCCTTTAGTATCAACTTCGTATGGAGTACCTAAGGTACTAACAAGCAAAGAAAGATTTCCCCCAATTATTTGACCTTCTACTATTCCACCATTTATTGTTACTATTTCTTCAGTTGCATTCCTTATTGATGGATTAAATTCTTTGTTTGATACTAAATTTAATAGACTCTTTTTTGAGAAATTGCTAAAATTCCCACCTATATCTGAAACTGCCATGGGGCCGTGGAAAGTTACAAGTTTTGAAAACTTATTAAATGCAATATGTAAAGCAGTTATATCACTATATCCGATAAATACTTTTGGATTATTCTTAATTAACTCATAATCTAATAAATCCAATATACGTAAAGTTCCATACCCTCCTCTTGAACACATAATTCCATCTATATTATCATTACTAAACATATTATTTAATTCTTCTGCTCTGACTTCATCTTTACCGCTTAAATAACCATATTTATAATAACAATTTTTACTCAACACTACATTAAATCCCATTTCAGTAATCTTATTGGATGCTCTTTCAACTTTTTCTTTAGAAACAGGACTTGCTGGTGATACTACTCCAATAGTATCACCAATTTTAAGTTTCTTAGGTTTAATCATATCCATCCTCCTAATGCTATCTAACGCTCTGTAAACTTAAATAAAAATTGAGGACTTCAATCCTTTGTGGTACAATGTTTTTGCAAGAAAACAAACACCTCCTAGAAAAGATGAAGTCCTCATGCAAAAAATCGTACCACTTCAGTGTCCAAAATGCAATAATAAAGATTCTTTTTATCGCTATAATTTAATAGAGTCTTCCCATCATCAATTTAAAGCTTGGTATAAGACTAAGCATGCTAATTTACATACCCTATCAACTTCCTGAAAGCATGGTTAAAAAAGGCATGAGTATGCCCATTATCCCTCCAAGAAGTGCCCCAAGCCATGTTATTGCTTTCAATTCTTTATTGGCTATTTCGATTATAATTTCCTCTGCAAAAGCTACATCAAATTTATTTATCTCATCTTCGATTACCCTTGAAATATCTAATAGCTCCACAAAATAAGGTAATCTATTCTTTGTGAAAGTTTCAAATATAGTTTTAGAAAAATCAGCAATTCTACTGACGGTATCTTCATCTATATTCTCAATCACATGGGATATAGGTTTATTCATAAATTTATCCATATTCTTGTGAACTATTAAAGATATATTTCTATATAGGGTTTCAGTTGATATTTTGTTTTCTAAAAGCTTATCTATTGATGTTGTAGCAATAAGTACTATATCCTTATTAATTCTTGGACTATAGATATAGTTCTCAA
>JAPXKQ010000244.1:0-2620 GCA_033809995.1 Tissierellaceae bacterium | reverse complement strand
TAATAAAAGCGGCTATTAATCTTTTTGGTAAAGTTTCCTCGTTTCCATGGCTTATCTCATTTTTACCATACTTTTCTATCCTTTCTTCTACTTCCTCATTTGTAAGGCCTTTAAAATTAGTTTTTAGTTTTTCTAATACCAGTTCTTTTTCAGCTAAGCCAAATTGGAGTAGTTTATCAGATATTTGATAAATCCTTATATTTTTTTCTATTATTTGTTGTTTATTATTCTTTCTAATTAAATTTTTCATTTCTAAACCCTCCTAATATTAAATTAATTATTATTGGGTCTGAGAATATAATAATATAGATATATTTCTAGGCATTCTAAAATAAGTGTATCCAAGCAATAGTTAGATGATACATTGATTTATATTGCCTATATAAACATTTCCGCAGATTACCATCCCCGTCCCCTACTTTACAACTACTACTGGATTCCACTTATTCTCACCTCACTTAAAAAAAATCCTCGCTCAGAAAAACCTGAACGAGGATATAAAATCACGCGTAATAAACCTATTTTCGTTCAAGCTTTAGCATCATAGGGCAATGAAATTGCATTAGAATACGCCTTGGTATCGACGTATACTGCTAACCTTCTCATAGTGTCTCCACTACTCCGCGGCAGCAACCCGTATCCCTATGGTAGCCTCACCTACCGATTATTATTTAATTAATAAACATATTGTTTCCCAGCCTACTACACCTGTTCCTTCAAATGTTATATCAATAATAGCTTATAATACATATATTTAATTGTCAAGGTCAATGTTCTTGAATTAAAGGAAGACTTGCATAAATCTCAACCTGTTTTTTATCATATGCTACACCAAATTCTTTTAATTTAGTCTCACTTCCTATCCATACTGGTGTCCCATGTTGAATTAAATCATATAAATACTCCACATCTTCGTTAAACATCCTTACACATCCTAATGAAGCATAGGTTCCAATACTGTTAGGAGCTGCATTTCCATGTATACCATAGGAACCCCCTCCCTTTATACTCAAGCCCATCCACCTTTTACCTAGTGGATTGTTTGGTGCCCCACCTGGTACAGGTTTATATATTCCTGCCCCTCCCCATGCTGGATTGATAGCTTTTGATACTATTGTGAATTTTCCTTCTGGAGTATAAACTGGACTTTTCCCAGTTGCAACAGGGTATTTATTAATTAATTCCTTTCCTTTTAAATAATATAATGTATTATTGCTTTTATTGATTACAATCCAATATCCTTCAGGTATATTGGTGTTAAAAATTAAATCCTCATAGAATATATTGATTTTACCCATTTCTAAATCTTCATTAATCTTCGCATAAGTATTAGGTCCAATAACACCATCAGGACTTAATCCCTTTTCTCTTTGGTATTTAATTACTGTATCCTTCAATTTATTGTCAAAATAATAATCCTCTACAATGCCCGAATAACCCATATGGGTAAAAAATTTCTTAACCCTTAACACCTCATCACTTGAAATTCCAACCTTTAAACTTAATCCATTAACATTAAATTTAATGATATCAGCTTCTATTTCTTCTTCTATTTTAGGTACTTCTATAATAAATTCCTCTATTTCTTCGTTCCTAGGTTCTTCATTTTCTATTGAAATTTCCCCTTCCACCTCAGGATTAAGGTCTATAACTTCCTCAAGAACCTTGGCTAAATCCATTTCACTAAAAACATCTTTTTCATGGATATTTAGTACAGGTGCCGAAAGAAGTGTTAATATCAATACAAAGCAACTAATTCGCATAATAATCCTCCCCTTATGAAAGCAATCTATATCCTTACCATTGTATTCTTAAGGAGGAGAATTATTTCTTAATTTATTTTTTTACGCTGCAAATTGACTATTATATAATTCTGCGTAGAATCCATTCAATGCAAGTAGTTCCTTATGACTACCTTGCTCTACAATATCCCCATCTTTCATTACCAAGATTAAATCTGCATCTCTTATGGTTGAAAGTCTATGAGCAATAATGAAAGAAGTTCTACCCTTCATTAGATTTTCCATTGCTTTTTGAATTAACACCTCTGTTCTTGTATCTACTGAGGAGGTAGCTTCATCAAGTATAAGGACCTTTGGATCAGAAAGTATAGCTCTTGCAATTGTTAATAATTGTTTTTGTCCCTGAGATATATTATTCGCCTCTTCGTTGATTACCATATTATATCCATCAGGTAGTGTTTGAATAAATCTATGAGCATATGCAGATTTTGCTGCCCTTATGACTTCATCATTTGTAGCACCTAATCTTCCATATCTTATATTTTCCATAATTGTTCCGCTAAATAGCCATGTGTCTTGTAGTACCATACCAAAATTATTTCTTAAATCTTCTCTTGTAAAGTCATTGATATCATATCCATCTAAAAGAATACGACCATCATTTAAGTCATAAAATCTCATTAGAAGTTTAACTATAGTTGTTTTACCTGCACCAGTAGGACCAACTATGGCAATTTTTTGACCAGGTTTAATATCTGCTGAGAAATCTTTTATAATCAATTTATCTTCATTATAGCCAAATTTTACATGATCGAAGGTTACTCTTCCTTCTATTTCATCTAATTTCACAGGCATTTGTGTTTCCAATGTTTCTTCTT
>JAPXKQ010000243.1:0-2623 GCA_033809995.1 Tissierellaceae bacterium | reverse complement strand
TAGATGCCAAATTCATTAAAGTTTATGGATTATATCTCTAATCAGACGAGGATTTATGTGATGAAATTAGAGATGAACTGTCAATTCTTATTTATCGGAAACCGTCAATTCTATTTTATCATCTACACCGCCATACTAAATGAAGCTAAAGCACCGTAGTTTCTATCATAATCAAAGCCAAAGTCAATTGTATTTCCATATACCATTGAACCCGGAGTCTTAGTTTTATTTATGTCTTTCATTGCTAGGTTAAAGGTCATTCTTAAAATTGGGTCACTAAATAAGTTACCGTAACAATGGCATAAGCCCCCACCTAATAATTCCTCCGCAATATATCTTTCAATAATGCACCATCCAACTAAATTGGCTAAATCATGGAATTGTGCACCAAATCCATCATCAACGTTTGAATGTATAATCGTGCCTTGTTCTCTAAATTTACCCATCAAAGCAATACCTTTTATCATATCGATAACTCGCTCTTTCTCCATTTCTATGCCTGGATATTCATAAGTAAAATAATGGGATACATTTCCTATAGTAGTTACACCAGCTTCTAATGCAAATTTAGTATTTTCTAATGAATTCAAAGATCCAATCATATGGTCACCTAAATGAGGTTGTACTGGAACAACCTGTCCTATACGTGCCCACTCTTCTTTAGTTTTAAAGATTAATCCTGTTCCAACTGGTAGCAAATGCCTTTTATCTTCAGGCACACCCATTACCCAGTCTAAACAGTAACCAAAACGATCTATGTAACTTCCTCTCTTTTTTAATTCATTATAAATATATTCAGTTCCTTTTGCTGTTGCATCCCAAGAGTTCCATCCTATATGGCTATGTTTCATTACATGACCTTTTTCAGCCATCTTTTTTTTATATTCGCCTTCTGATCTAACATTATTCTCCTTCATAAAAAGAGTTTCACCAATCGTTAAATCAGAAGCAATCTTATTAACTTCATCCATTATAGATTTCATATCGGGTAAATCTTTAAATTCAAATTTTTTATCCAATTTAATATCCATTTTGCATCCCCCTTCTCGAATTATATAGGTATAATTCCATTTTTTAAAACATCGATTGCTAAATCTTTGTCAATCTTACTTAGGAGTCCGGCTGCATATAATATATAATCTTTATCTAAATAGAAAGAACTTTCAGTAGGTAAAAGGATCTTAGCATCATCATTTAATATATTTTTTAATATGGAAACAGGTTCTTTACTATTTACTATCTGCCCACCTGTCCCTAATATGGTCTTAACATTTCTAAGATTTTTCCCATACTGAATATACTTATAACAATTGTTATGAATTGGATCCAAATATCCAGCATGTCGAATTGAAGCAATCCTTAAGGCTCCAGATGCTAATTTTTGATCAATCTCAGCTTCTGTTTGAGAATCTGGCAAATAATCAGGTTTTGATACCCTAATATTAATAGATTGCTTTAAGTCCTGTACAGTTAATCCAAGATCTAAAGCCATACTTTCAATTCCCATCTCAACAACTAGGGTATTAGAAGATTCTCGCATACCTAAGTCTCCTTCTACGGTTCGCTTAGCGTATGGCTCTGAAGCACCGATTATTTTGCTTCCTTCAGCAATTGTCTGCTCAGCATAGGAATGTATATCAGTAGTGGCACCACCAACATCCACAATGATCAATTCTCCTAATCCAGCTTCATTTTCTGTTCCACATGATAATAAGTTACCAGCAGCTAAAACTGCGGCTGGTGTCGGAGTTATAACACCTTTAAAAACCGAACGTATTGCATGAAGACCTTTCATATCAATAATGCGGTCCATAAATAAATCTCTAATAATTAACTCACAGGCAGCAGTATTTATCTCACCTATATTAGGTATTATATTGGGTACAAGAAAACAAATTTTGTTATTTTCTATCATTAGTTTTCTGATACTTTTGGATAAAACACTATTACCCCCATAAATTATGGGGCATGTTATATCACTATTAGCTAAAATTTTAGCATTATGCATTACTATTGATTTGTTACCGTTTTCATAACCTCCGCAGAATAAAATAATATCTGGCTTTGATTTGTAAATAGATTCCAAATCATCTTCCGATATTTTTCCCATAGCCGATGCTACTATTTTTCCACCCGCACTAAAAGCTGCATTTCTTGCTGCAGAAATACTCAAGCTAGGAGTCAATCCTATAACTGCTATACGTAATCCCCCTGCTGCACTACTAGAGGCGTATTTTTCAATATTCTCTAACCCCTTTAAACCCAATTCTTTTTCAATATCATTAAAGCACTGATTGAGAGCAATACGTGCATCTGATTTAACAGTTGATGGGTATTTTAGTGATAAAATCGCTTTTTTCTCCTCCCTACAAACAACTGTAGCCTTTGTAAAAGTACTTCCAAAATCAATTAATATAATGTACTTCATATCAGTGCCCCCTATGGTTTTTGTTTAGACAAATATCTCTTTACTACAATTCCATAATAATTAAAAGTGAAGAGACTGTGAAATAATTTGTGTATGAGTAATCCTCCTCTTAAGGTAAAATATAATTATCTTAAAAGGAGGATTTTCTAATGGCAAGAAAAAGACCAGAAAGAAAAAATCAAAAATTATTAGATT
>JAPXKQ010000242.1:0-2667 GCA_033809995.1 Tissierellaceae bacterium | reverse complement strand
TCACTTACAAAGATATACCTTTTAATAAACATGGTGTAGTATTTAAGGACCATGATGTTTTTGCTTGTGAAAAGGTCCGTAGAATAGGGGACCCAATTGCATTTATTGTAGGAACTAGTGAAAAGACATGTATTGAGGGAATGAATAAGATTAAAGTTGATTACAAAATACTAGAAGGTGTCTTTGACCCTATAGAAGGAATGAAAGAAGATGCACCTAAAATTCATGGAGACTCCAATATATTGTATAACTTTAAGCTACGAACTGGAGATATAGAAGAAGGATTTAAAAATAGTGATATAATCGTTGAAAATACATATACAACCCATATGGTAGAACATGTATTTTTACAACCTGAAGCATGCCTTTCATACTTAGAAGATGATGGTACAGTGGTTATAGTTATAGCTACCCAATATCCACATTACGATAGAGAAGAAATAGCTCAAACCCTTAAAATAGATGAGAAAAAAATTAAAATAATAAACACAAACGTAGGAGGGGCCTTTGGTGGGAGGGAAGATATATCCATGCAAATCCATATGGCATTGGCTGCTCTTACATTAAAACAACCAATCAAAACAATCTTTTCACGTGAAGAATCATTTCTTGGACATTCAAAAAGACATCCATTTATTATGAAATATAGAACAGGAGTAGATAAAGAAGGATATCTGCAAGCAATGGAAGCTGAAATCATCTCTGATTCTGGTGCATATGCTTCTTGGGCAACTAATGTACTGCGAAAAGGGGGAGTACATTCGACTGGACCTTATCATATTCCAAATGTAAAGGTAGATGGGTATTCAGTATATACAAACAATCCTTACGCGGGAGCTATGAGGGGATTTGGTGCTACACAGGTTCCAGTAGCTCATGAGCAACAGATGGATATATTGGCAGAAAAGTTGGGTATAAGCCCTATGGAAATTAGGATGAAAAATATATTTAAACAAGGATCTACTACAGCCACTGGTCAAGTGTTATTAGAAAGTGTTCCTGGGTCCAAGTGCTTAGAAAGTTTGATGCCGTACATGGAAGAGTATAAAAGGCTAAAAGACCCGTCCAAGAATATAGGAGTTGGATTAGGTTTATCATTTTATGGCACAGGCTATGGCAATGGATTTCCTGATGTATCAAGAACACAAGTAAAATTACATGAAAATGGTAGAATAGGTATTTATGTAGGTGCAACAGAAGTAGGGCAGGGTGCGAAGACTGTTCTTGTACAAATTGGTGCAGAAACCCTTGGTATACCTCCTGAAGATATTGATTTTATCTGTGAAGATACGAGCATTATGCCTGATTCAGGGACATCAGCAGCCAGTAGACAAACATACAATACTGGAAATGCCGTTAAAATAGCTTGTGAAGATTTTATAAAGAACTTAAAAGAGGTAGCGAAAAAGGAATTAGGTTTAAATACAAGTGTAGGGCTAATTATTGAAAATGGAGAAGTTGTATTGAGTATTTTCCCACAAAAAAGGATTAGCCTTAAAGAATTAAGTAACAAATATTCATTTAGGGTGGAAGGCTTTGGCGAATTCATAGCCCAAACAACTAAATTGGACCCAGAAACAGGTCAAGGTGCTCCTTATTGGCCCTATACATTTAGCGCTTGTGTTGTAGCCTTAGAAGTAGATACAAAGTCCGGAAGAGTTGAACTATTGAAGACAGCCTTTGCTCAAGATGCAGGCAAGGCAATCAATCCTACATTAGTTGAAGGACAAATAGATGGTGGGGTCTCAATGTCATTGGGATTTACATTATTTGAAGATTTAAAATTGGTAAAAGGAGAAATGAAAAATAACAAATTTTCTAAATACTTAATTCCAACTGCTATGGATATGATAGATATAGATAGAATAATCGTAGAAGATCCAGAATCTACAGCACCATATGGTGCTAAGGGTGTAGGCGAGCCAGTTACAATACCTTTTGCTCCGGCAGTTTTAAATGCAATATATGATGCTACGGGAGTAAGGATAACTGAACTTCCGGCAACACCTGAGAAGCTAGTAAAAGCATTTAAGGAAAATGGAATTTAACCCTATAAAAAACTGCAATTGTTTACAAAAAAACAAAAGTATTATAATATATACATAAATGTATAACTATAATACTTTTGTTATGTGCAGCAGTGCTGTGATTAAATACCATAATTCGTAGGGGCGGATTCCATGCCTGCACGTTAAAAGGATGATTATCTATGAATACGATAAATGTAAAGTTTCTTGGGATTCCATCAATCACAATTGATAATAAACGTATAGATTTTCCATTTTCCAAAGCTGAGTGTATTTTTTATTTACTACTTTATGAAAAGGTAGTTTCTAGGGAGATGCTCAGCACATTATTATGGGGTGATATGGATGAACAATCTGCTAAGAAAAATTTGAGAAATGCAATTTATATCATTAGAAAACAAACTTCTGATGACATTATTATCTCACCAAAAAGGTCTATCATACAATTAAATGAGAAATATATTATTGAATCAGATATTGATTTAATTAACAATTTTAAACCATGTAGCAGTCTAAGCAAGACAACAATAGAAAGCTTTTTAAATTGCTATAAAGGTAGCTTTCTTGAAGAATTAACATTAAAATCAAATCCTGAATATGTAGAATGGATTGATTCGATTAACATTAAATTAAATACTAC
>JAPXKQ010000241.1:0-2686 GCA_033809995.1 Tissierellaceae bacterium | reverse complement strand
TAAACCAGATAGACGAGTTGGATTTTATACTCTAAACTATGATAATGGAATTGATAAAGTAGCTGATACAGTAGAGGTAGCATTGAAATATGGCATTATCCAGCAAGCAGGAAGCTGGTTTAATTTTGTAGATATTGATACTGGGGAAATAATATCAGATGATGAAGGAGAGGTTATTAAACTCCAAGGGAAACCAAACGTCATTGAATATTTAAAAGATAACCAATGTCTATTAGAGGAAATAACAAATAAGATAAATAATAAAATAAATTGAAGGGCAAAAAGCCCTTCTTTTTTTTTACTTTTTTTATCAAAAAGGCTTGACTTTTCTAAGAATATGTTATATAATATTATTAAGGAAGGAAGTTAAAAACACTTTAAAAAACTATAAAAACTCAAGGAGGAAGGAAAAATGAAAGTTAACGAAATGGTACAAATTCACAATGGATATAATTCAATGGGGGGCATGTTCATCTACGAGAAATTCATTACAGGTACAGTTGTTAAGGTTAATGAAAAATCTATTAGAGTTCACATGACACATGTTAAATGCACAACAAACGGTAAGATTACACGTGAATATGACATGAACGAAGAGGCAACATTCACTTTTTGGAAGACAATTGAAAACAAACAGTTCGGTAAGAACGCCGGCAAAACAGTTAGTATTTACAAGAACAAGGAATATGGTATCATTGAAATCGTTCGCTAATAACATCAAATAATTAGAGAGGTGAGATAAATGCTTAATCTATTAGAAGGGTATAAAGGTTCATTAGAGATAAATGGTATAATGTATAATGATTTAAAAGCGGCTGTACAAGCTTTTAAGGGATTTGATGGAGAGTTAACCATAGTACTTAATAAAGGCGCTAAAATCACAGAACAAAGGCCTACTATTTCAAGCGAAAATCCAGTACGAGAGATTCAGGGCTCACCTATATATAAAATCAAGGTTCGTCAGTATATGACAAAGCCTGCAAGTCCTGAATTCGACTTCCATGATAAGTGGAATAATGGAGTACCAATGCCAATGAGAATTATGGTAGGTAGAAAACTTAAAGAAACTCGAGGAATGGTTCAGATGGAATTATGGGGAGAGATTACAGAAGAGATTACTCATAACTGTATGAAATGTGGAAGACGCCTCACTAATAATGTAAGTAAGTTCTTTGGGATTGGCCCGGAATGTGGTGGACATAATTATATTAATCCATTTGAAACTGAGGAAGAATTGAAAGCGGCTGTTAAGGATATGCAGGAGCAATTAAAGGAAATCAAATGGACTGGCTGGATTATCAAAAGTGCTTTGGAGAAATTTGAATTAATAAGGCAGGAAAGTTAGGAGGATAGATTAAATGAAAAAGTGTTGTAGGACTTGCGTTCACAATAGGAAAAGAACGGTAAGAGAGAAAACCTGTTTAAAAGGATATAGAGCAGTATATGGATTTGGATGTAATGAATATCAGAGGAGGAAATAAAAATGGAAAAACATTATTGTGAGAACTGCGGTAAGCTGCAAACGGAGGTAGAATATTTAGTAGGACAGTGCAACGATTGTGACCCATTTGAAGACCCAGAACTATTGGAAGAGTTGTTTGGTGAACCTGAATATTTAGATTAGGGAATAAGGATATGAAGGATGTTCTAAATCTAAAAAGTATTGATTATTAACTTTAAGAATATATTATAAATTCTATATAATATGTAGGCAGGTAACCACTCCTGCCTTAACTCATAAAACTTAAAGGAGGTTATTATATGTTTGGGAGAAAGAAATTAACAGTTGAGGAGCAGGTTCAAAAAGCGAATTTCAATATTGATAAATATCTAAAGCTTGGAATGCATAGTCACTTCTTTGTAGATGATATTAATAAGAAATTTGCAGTAGGAGTAGGTGGTAAAACTGGACAAGTGAAAATCTATAATTATGATGACTTGGGAGAATTTGAACTTAATGAAGATGGTAATAGTATTGTAAAGGGTAAAGGATTGGCCACAGCAGTTGGAGGATTAACGTTCGGATTACTTGGAGCAATGATTGGAGCATCAGGAAAAAGAAAGAATCAAAATACTTGTACATCTTTAGTGGTAAGGATAAGAGTAAATGATTTAGACAATCCTGAAGTAATGATTCCATTTATAACCACGGAGACGAAAAAGGATAGTTCATTATATACTCATTTATTGAAAGAAGCAAAGGACTTAATTGCAGTATTGAATTATATAGAAAATCAGGGATAAAGTAGGTGATAAGTTGGCCCTATTTGATACTAAACAAAAGCCTAAAGAATCAAATGGTAATCCATTTATTCAACCGGGACAATATACAGATGAAGAGCTTCCAATAGCAAGTAAAATTCAACAGAGAAGGCTCCAGATGCTAATACATAGCAAGTTATATTATGATATGAATACCAATCTAATACCTGATAGGCAATTCGATATGTGGGGAATGGAATTGGTAAAGCTTCAAAGAGAGCATCCTAATATAGCAAAGAGAATATGCTATGCAGAAGCATTCAAGGATTGGGATGCAAGTACTGGAGCCTTCTTACCATTACAAGATGAATGGGTATGTAGAAAAGCAAATCAAATATTAGCAATAGCCAATAAGAAAGGAGTAATTGATAACATTGAATACAAGAAAGTACAGCAAAGCACAAGAGTCAAAAGTAGCGAAAAA
>JAPXKQ010000240.1:0-2692 GCA_033809995.1 Tissierellaceae bacterium | reverse complement strand
TCCCTATGTTGAGCTGTAATACATATAACACTTTCTATATTGGATCTTTTCTCTAATTCCTTAATTATAGGAGCCATTTTTATTCCTTCTGGTCTGGTCCCAAACACGATCATTATTTTCAAATAATCTACCCCCTATTTTTTACCACTTCTAAACAAGCCCATTTTAATTGCTAAAAATACAGCTGCAATAAATAGTACTACAGAAAGATAAATAGCTTGATGGCTATTGTATTTTGCAACTAAAACTGCAAATAATCCAAATAAAGTTGATATTCCATATAGTATTAATACTGTTTTTCTTTGGGAGAACCCCCTATTAAGTAATCTATGATGTAAATGTCCTTTGTCAGCAGATGTGATTGACTGTCCATTCAATAGCCTTCTAAATATTGCAAATGTTGTATCAAAAATAGGAACTCCAAGGATAATTATTGGAACAATAATTGCTATTGTAGCTATACTTTTCATAACTCCTTCAATAGATATAGCTGCTAACATAAATCCTAAAAACAATGCTCCTGTATCTCCCATGAATATCTTTGCAGGATTAAAGTTATAAGGTAAAAATCCTAGACAAGCTCCTCCTAATATTGCAGATAGTATTATTACATTTCCATATCCAAACTTAGCTGCAACAAGCATTAGTGAAAAACTTGAAATCATTGCAACTCCTGCAGCTAAACCATCTAATCCATCGATTAAATTTATAGTATTTGTAATCCCAACGACCCAAAATAAGGTTATAGGTATTGAAAACCATTTTAAATAGATTAAAGTATCGTTTACTGAAAAGGGATTTGTAACAAAGTCAACCTTTACGTCCCCAATAACCAACACTAAACCTGCTGCTAACTGGAATAATATTTTTTTTTTCGGACTGAGTCCCTTCATGTCATCTATAACTCCAGATACTACTATTATACTTCCGCCTATAATTACAGAAAATAGTGTTTTATCTATTGGTAAAAAAATCAAAGAAGAAATTATTACAGAAATAAATATTGCTAAACCGCCTAATAGTGGCATTGGCTCTTTATGTACTCTTCTTTCATCTTTTGGAATATCTATTGCATCAATTTTGAATGCTAACCTTCTAATAATAGGTGTCATTATAAAAGATATAAATATTGCTACAGATAATGGTAAAATAAATCCTGTCATAAATATTCTCCTATTCTCAAGTGTTCTTTCATCATAGCTAAATTTTATATTAGAAATACATTAATGTCAAACATCTTTAAATCAAAAAGGGACAGATTATCTGCCCCCCCATAATACTATTTAGTACCAAACAATCTATCTCCTGCATCTCCTAATCCAGGTACAATATACGCATGTTCATTTAATTTTTCATCTATAGCAGCCACATAAATATCAACATCAGGATGAGCATCTTGAACTGCCTTAATTCCCTCAGGTGCAGCAATTAAATTCACTAATTTAATTGATTTAACATTTCTGTCTTTGAGAAATGTAATAGCAGCTATTGCTGACCCTCCAGTAGCCAACATTGGGTCTAAAACTATCAATTCTCTTTCCTCGATATCTTGAGGTAATTTACAATAATACTCAACAGGTTTAAGTGTCTCAGGATCCCTATATAGACCAATATGTCCAACCTTTGCAGCTGGGATAAGATTTAACATACCATCTACCATTCCAAGTCCTGCCCTTAAAATAGGAACTAATCCCACCTTTTTCCCTGAAATTACCTGTGCCTTAGTCTTTGCTATTGGAGTCTCTATTTCAACTTCTTCTAAAGGCATTGTTCTAGTAACCTCATAAGCCATTAGTGTGGAAACCTCTGTAACCAATTCTCTAAATTCCTTAGGTCCTGTATTTTTATCCCTAATAAATGTTAGCTTATGCTTGATTAATGGATGATCTAATTCTATAACTTTTGACATTTGCAACTCCTCCTAATGTGAATTTACTTATAACATTGTAGCATATTATCCTTCAATTTCACTAATTAAATTTATTCTTCTTTCATGTCTTCCGCCCTGAAATTTACTCTTTAACCAAATGGACACAATTTCAATAGCTAGATCTTCTCCTAGAACCCTTCCGCCCAATGCTAATACATTAGCATTATTATGTTCCATACTCATTCTTGCAGAAAAAGAATCGTTACATAACGCACATCTTATGCCCTTTACTTTGTTAGCAGCTATTGAAATTCCTATACCAGTTCCACAGATTACAATACCCCTATCTGCTTCTTTAGATGCAACTGCTTCTGCTACCTTCCTTCCAAACTCTGGATAATCAACTGATTCCTTTGTATAAGTGCCATAATCTTTATATTCAATACCTTGATCATCTAAAAATCCTTTAATTCTTTCTTTTAAATCAAAACCACCATGGTCACTACCAATTGCTATTTTCATAATTTCATCCTTTCTATTATAAATTCTAGTACTATTAAGAGTCAAAAGAGGAGATCCTTCATAAGTAAAGCTTATACTGACCAAATCAGGATGACTCAAGCAGTGATTACAGGTCTTTTTAACTGTTAGTTGTTACCTGTTAGCTTGTTTTTTACTTCTTACCTATTACCTCTTACCTCTTAGTTCTTACCTCTTCACTATGTTCTTCACTATCTTTTCTAATGCTATATAAATTTCGTCTCTTGCTGTTTCATAGTCTTGCAAACTTCCACCGTAAGGGTCCTCAATATCCTTTTCTAG
>JAPXKQ010000239.1:0-2760 GCA_033809995.1 Tissierellaceae bacterium | reverse complement strand
TGGGACAGGGGGTCAGACCTTCTGTCCCAATTTCATGGGACAAGGGGTCTGACCCCCTGTCCCAGTTATTTATTATAGCTGTTATCTTTATGAACAATACATGATATAATATAAATACAAGTGAAAGATGAAATCGAAGGAGTTCCAATGCTAAACTTGACACCATTATTGAGGAAAATGAGATATTAAAAGAACTAATAGGAAAACATGAAGTAGATATTAGAAGAATTCAAAGAAGAATAGTGTAGAAGATTATAATTATAGAACTCTTTCTTAGGGTTCTTCAGTTTGTAGACAAAACAAGGTTTTCTTTATTATGAAAGCGGAAATCGAATTACTTACTTTTGATGATTTTGGTACACAAGTTGATGCATTATATAGTGGTAAAGTTGGCGCTATAATAATAAATGAAGTTTATAGAGAAACTATACTTGAAATATTTGAAGACTTTAATGATAGGACAATAGTCATTAAAAGTTATCAAATAGAAGTGATAAAAGGGATGATAAAAAAAGCTACTTCTCCTACTATTATTATCAAATATAATAATATATTAAATAGTGTATTAGGAACCTTTGAAACTAATATGAGATTAGAGGAAATTACAAACTTAATTAAGATTTAAAAAAGGTATTGGTGTAAGAAGACTTGAGGATGTAATTATACATAGTAGAATATATAAAAAGGGTAAATCGATTGGCTACTATAAAAGAAATTGCCAAGATGGCAGGGGTTTCAATGGCAACGGTACCTAAAATATTAAATGGTAAGGATCAATATATAAATGAGGCAACACATCAAAAAGTGTTAGAAATAGTTGAACGGGAAGGCTATATCCCCCTTATATTTACAGCTTTACATGGAGGAGATTTTTGAGTATTTTTGTATCATTATTGCTGATTTATACCAATGTTTTAATAGCACCAATTATTGTATATTTTATTTGGAATGCTATTGGGTGTCTATATCTAGGGGGCAAATTTCCAATCAAAGAAAAGGGGGATTTCATGAAGATTATACATATGATAGATGACTTTGAAATTTTGTGTAAAGAATCTAGAGAACTAGGTTCTTTTGAAGCATATAAGCGATATACTATGAAATATTCAGAACTGTTTAATGGAATTTTGAAGGGCTTATATATGACACAACTGGAGAATCTTAAACCTATGATTGATTCTAGAGATTTTCAAAAGAGTCTTAAAATTGCAGAAAATAATTATGAAAATGATATAGTCCAAAAAATTATTAATTTAGTAGAAGAAGTAGCTTCTTTACTAAATTTTAAGGAACATTTTGATATATATCTTGGTTTAGAATTAGGTAATATTGGAGGCTTTTCTGGCCCTAATCCAAAAGGACGACCTTTTATTTATATTGGTTTGGATAGGGTAATAGACCAATCGTTTTTAAGGTATTTTATTCCACATGAAATGAATCACATGGTGAGAGCCCACACAATAAAGGGAATTAATATGTTCGATTTTATGGAAAGGACAATTACGGAAGGATTAGGTTCTTTTTGTCCTATTGCTTTATATAATATGGAGTATACAGTAGATATAATCTCAAACTCATTAAATTTGCCAAGTAAAGAGGTGAGTAGACTTATTGATGATGCCGATTTACTTATAGATGAAATTACAGGAGAGTTTGGCTCAATATTGACTCAGGATAAAATGAAAAAATATTTCACATGGTCAGAATCAGATAAAGATAATAAGCACTATTTAAGTGGGTATTATGTTGGTATGGAAATTATTAAACGTTTAGTAGGTATAGGTTATGATTTCGCTAAATTAACTATTATGCCATCAGAATGTATTTGGGAAAAATATAAAGCTATTACTTTATAAAATATGGGACAGGGGGTCAGACCTTCTGTCCCATTTGTAAATAGGATTAATGGATATTGAAGAATTAGGAATTGTAAAGGTTTACTAGGAAAGGCCTAAATAGAAAGGCTTTTTTGTGTGCTTAATTTCTCTGAAATTTAAAGAGCAATTTTAACATTGACTTTTTTTGAAAGAAACACTATAATAGATTTAACAAAGTAAAACTCTTTTTACCTATAGTAAAACATCAACATTTGAGTACCAAAACATATCCTTATATTTGACACTACAAAATTTAAGGAGGAGGCAGTAAAATGAAAAACAAAAAACTTGTTATGATACCAGGACCAACGCCTGTTACCAGGTCAATACAGGATCAAATGGGAAGAGAAACAGTAGCACATGGAGATCCTGGTTTTGTAAAAGATTTCAAACAAGTAATAGAAGATTTAAAAGATATTTTTAAAACAAAAGGTGAAGCTTTTGTTGTAGCTGGAACTGGTACTTTAGCAATGGAAATGGGAATAGCAAATGTTACAAAAGAAGGGGATAATGTATTAGTTGTATCCCATGGACATTTTGGAGATCGTTATGTAGAGCTTTGTGAAAGGAAGGGTTTAAAAGTTGATGTATTATCATCTGAATGGGGAACTATCGTCCCTATAGAAGACATTGAAAAGAAACTAAACGAAAAAAATTATAAAGCTATAACTGTTACTCATGTAGATACTTCAACAGGAGTATGTGCTCCAGTAGCTGAAATAGGAGAAATAGTGAAAAGATTTGAAGACACTGTCCTAATAGTTGATGGTGTATGTGCTACTGCTGCGGAACCTGAATATTTAGACGAAATGGGTATAGATGTACTTATAACTGGATCACAAAAGGCTTTTGGAGTTGCTCCAGGACTTGCAATAGTACTAGC
>JAPXKQ010000238.1:0-2773 GCA_033809995.1 Tissierellaceae bacterium | reverse complement strand
ATAAAAATAACACCTACCACTGCGAAAACTCCAATAACTACTGGAACTTTTGGGATAGTCTTTGTTTCAACTCCTTTTTTATATTCAGCTCTATGCCCCATACCATCCTCAGCAACTGCCCTATGTAGATCTAAGCTTTTATCAAAATGGAATTTCCCTTCCTCGTCAACTAAACCCTTATCTAATTCATTATCATTTTCATCATATATAGTAACTTCAGTCCTAGGCGAAAAGCCACCACCATCATACTCAGCTCTTAAGACTCCTGGCTCTTCTAGTTCCAAAAACATACCATGGGCATATACTGCAGATGGTAGCAGAACTAAACAAATCAATAAAAATAATATTCCTTTATTCATTACAGATTTCATATTATCAACCTTTCTATTTTATCCAATTAGGCTTGTTTTTTTCTATAAATTGCACTGCAAATCCAGTAATAATTGACTCTCCTATTAAAATTGGTAGATGACCAACTATGGCAATTTTAACAACTGAAAAATCACCTTGAGCAAATCTTTGATCCGTTAAAGCTAATAAAATAATCAATATAATTACAGTCATGATTACTGATACAACTCCTACGAGTCCTGCTCTAATTAGAGGTTTTTTAATAGGTAGTTTATTATACAATAAATAGGATATATAGGCTGGTATAAATAGCATAATTGTATTCGCACCTAATGAAGTTATCCCGCCATGTTTAAATAATAGTGCCTGCAATAAAAGTGCTGGAAAAAATGCCAAGGCTGCCCTCTTTCCAAGTATAATCCCTATTAATCCGCATAGTAGCGGGTGTACTGAGGTAGGTGGTACTGGTATAGAGATTAAGGATGCGGCAAAAAAAGTAGCACTCATTAAACTTATTTTGGGAATATCTTCATCTTCTATCCCTTTAGCACCAATAGCTAAACTAGCTATGGATGCTCCATATGTGGCTATAATTACTGGGGTACTTAAAACTCCGTCAGCTAAATGCATATCTTCACCTCTTCATATATTCTTTAGCCAATATTAGTGACTATGACCTTCACCTTCATGTTCATTTATAGGTAATATCTCTACTTGGTTTTCATCAAAGATTTGCATATTACTTTCACCTGGGAAATGTTCTGTCACTATTGCATAGGTTCCATCTTCTGCAATTGTAAAATTAATATGACCATGATCTTCATTCATTTCAAAAGTATATGCATAGTCTGGTTTGGCTTCAAATTCACTATCTTGTTTTATGGTTTCCTTTTCTGTTACCATTAGATGAGATGCATGGTGATCTAAATCGGTAACATTAGCTCCCATTTTAATAAATCCTACATCCATAGTCTCATCAGGACTTGCACCAAAATGGAATAAGTATTTTCCCGCTTTTAATTCAAATTCTCCAATCCATTCATATTCTCCATGAGCATGATCGTGATTATGATTATCAACAGGTTTAGCACATCCTCCCAAAATCACAAACATTGATAAAGCTAAAATTAGTAATACATTCTTTAATTTCATCTTTTTTCTCCTTTCATTTTTACATATTTATATATTCAAAGCATTGTGCTTTAAATCATGGTTAGATAAATACTTCTTTGCTTCTTCTATACTTCTAGGTTTTTCTTTCTCATCTGCAAACAAATCAAAAAGCATAGGCTTCACAAGACCTGCCTCTTTGTAAGTTTCTTCATTAGTCAGGATTTCTGATGTAGTACCTGTTTTTATGACCCTACCATCTTTTAAAAGGACTACATCATCTGCCCACTCATAGGTTAAATCCACATCGTGGGTTGAAAAAATCACTGTCTTTCCCCGCTTTACCCAATAGTCTAGCAATTCTTTAAAGTAAATCAATGTATAGCCATCCAGTCCAGAAAATGGTTCATCACAAAGGATAATACTAGGCTCTAAAACAATCAAGCCTGCTATTGCCACCTTTTTTTTCTGACCTAAACTCAATTGATATGGTGGGTATTCTAGTAAATCATTTATTTTCAAGTCCTCAGCAACTTTTCTTATAAGAGCCTTCTTTTCCCCTTCAGGATACTTATAGTTATCAAGACCAAATTTAATATCTTGATATACTGTTGTAGAAAATAACTGATGGTCAGGATAATCAAATAAAAAGCCTACTTGCCTTCTAATTTCCCCCAAATTCTTCTTTTCTACATTCATGTTTAATACTTCCACTGAGCCTGCCTGAGCTAGGCTAATACCATTTAGATGATAGAGTAGAGTTGATTTGCCGCTACCATTTACACCTAATATTGCTGTTTTTCTACCAGCTTTTATATTTAAATTAACATCCTCTAGCCCCCTTCGGGAGTTCGGATACAAGAAAGATAAGTTTTGAATTTTTACTGCCATTTTACACCTTCCTATCAATTACTAAAATTGCTAATAAAAAGAGAGCTAACATGGAAGATTTAAGAATTAATTCCTTGTTATTAAATTTATTATTTCTTGCCTCTCCTTGAAATCCTCTAGACTTCATAGCATTGAAAACCATATCGCTATGATTGCTGCTTTTAAGGAAAAATCCTCCTATCCATTCTCCAAAAATACTAAGGGAAGATAATCCTTTTCTTCCATTAATTCCTCTACTGATTAATGCCTTATTACCTTTCTTTATATCCTCATCAATCATATGAAAATATCTAAAGGTAAGAGCTAGTATTCTGTTAAATATCTGTGGTAAACCAATGTTTAATATCCCATCAACCATATATAAAGCTGAATGCTTAGAAACTATTGTACCTAGCAATATGGAGGAGATTAAAACTTTACA
>JAPXKQ010000237.1:0-2830 GCA_033809995.1 Tissierellaceae bacterium | reverse complement strand
GTGAAAACACTTCATCACTTTTTATTGCAACCCTTCCGGCAACAGACAAAGGCCTGTCCATCCATGTGCTAAGTATTGGTCCTCCATAGGTTTCAGTATTCAGCTTAACATAATGATTCTCTGCAATAATTTCTGCTGCAGGCTTTATCCTGAATGTAGGAGAATCAGTATGGGCTCCTATTATCCTAAAACCTTTTTCTTCAACCTTCTCATTACCTACCACAAATGCAGTTAATGCAGAATGATTCTTAATAACATAATATCTTCCGCCTTTTCTTAAACTCCATCTGTCTTCTTCCTTTAATTCGGTAAAGTCACTGTTATCAAGTATCTTTTTAATGCTTTCAACTGCATGAAATGATGTAGGACTTTCATATATAAAGTCTAAAAGTTCCTTTGCAAAATTTAGTTCTTTCTCCAATTTCAACCCTCCTGTTTCGATTATACTTTATATTATATAGCAAAATATTATATTATCCCATAGACAAAAACTATGTAATGCCTTTGCTTCTATAAGGTCTTCGCTACCCGGAAACTTATATTTCTAAGAATTCTAATATTTCTGTTGCATTGGTATCCGGCTTTACCTTTGGGAAAATTTTTATGATATAGCCTTTTTCGTCAATGACAAAGGTTGTCCTAACTACCCCCATGCTAACTTTTCCATATAGCTTTTTTTCCTGCCATACACCAAATGCCTGAATGGTTATTAGTTCTGGATCCGATAACAGTGTAAAAGGTAACTCATATTTAGCAGCAAAATTTTGATGGGATTTTTCACTATCCTTGCTAATACCTATGACTACAATATCATTGGATTTGAATTTTTCATATGCTTCTTTAAATGCGAGGGCTTGGCGGGTGCAACCCGATGTATTATCTCTAGGATAAAAATATAATACTACCTTTTTGCCTTCATAATCACTGAGGCTTACGGCATTTCCGTCTTTATCGTTAAGTTTAAAATCCGGCGCTTTGTCTCCAACTTTCAACATAAATCTTTCTCCTCCTTACTCAATCAATTACCTTTGAATGATGTTCCATATTTTATTATACTACACTACTTATCCAAGTAAGGTTAATAATTTAATTATAAAAGGAAATTCTATTTAAAGCTTTAAAAAAACTTCAAAGTTAAAACCTAGAAGTTCAATAATTCAAATATGGTAATAGAGACTGAATTTGAACCCGTACTGTTGCACACACCAATTTATAAATATCTTTCACTAATGTATTTTATATATGTATCATGTTCATAAGTGCAATTTCTATAAAGATTGCATATCAATGTCTGCCAAGTGATAGCCTGAAAAGCAATTCCATCTTTCTTTACAATTTCTTTAAACTCAGCTATTTCCTTTTCGTGTTTACATCCCTCATCACCAAAAACTCCATAATACAAATATATTAATCTAAACTTATTTTTCTGATAATTACAGCTGGCCAATAGTCCAAGTATATGCTTGATAAGCTGCGCAGCATGGAGTTTTTCAAATGCTTTATCCTCCAGAGATATTAAGGTTGCTAGTTTATAAATTTCAGGAACTATATCCCATTTTCTAAACCCATCGAAGTATTTCTCCTTAAAACCATATTCTCTTTGCCTCTTGCTAAATGGCTCAGTGAATTTACACTCTATAGCACAGCAGTAACCATTTTTATAATTAAAAACTACATCAATATTAGGATGTATGCTGTTTTCGAGTATTGGATATTTTTTCTCAAATCCAATATTTTTTATCAAAGTTGAAGGAATAAGTAATGATTTTGCTATAGGAGTTTTATCTTCAATATCTTTCCAATAATCAAAAATATTTACTGTTAATGCTGACGAAGAATGAAGGGCCTGCATTTTCCCTGGTAAAGTTCCATTGCCAAGTTCATTTCCATCTCCAGATTTAAAGCACTCATTAGTATCTTGAGACATTTGTTTAAAGAGGTTTTCATTAAGCGTTTCCGTGTACAACTTTTCTCCCCTATCGCATTGGCTTCCAATTAGCTTTTTATTTTTCCGTTTTGCCCATATCTGCTGTCGTTGCTTTAAATATTTTAAAGTATCTACTAATATCATCTCCTTGAATATAATTTCCCAAAACCATCCCATAGATAAGGTTCTCCTCTATATAATCCTTGCCTTCAGCTTTTGCTTTTTCTAATATATCTCTTAAAGCTCCTGTAAATATCTAATCAGTTAAACTTTATTTTCTAATTTAAATAAACTATACAAACCAAAGGAAAGCCCTGTAGTTGTAGCGAATTAAAGCTAACCCAAGGTATGTTAATTGGCATACTCAACAATATCCCAATAGGGATAGAAGCTATTTCACATACCATAGAAAAAACTTGATTGATTGTCGACCATAAAATAAGTCTCCGAGTAAAGTCCCATAAATTGCATCTGCAACAATTAGCACAACATAAATAGAAATGCGAAATTACTATATAAAGTATAATGAGATTAATCTTTCTTTTTAAACCAAGTAATCATAAATAAAATTCCAATAAAAAACGCTGGTCCAGCTATTATCAAACTCCATGTTAGAACTAGAGGCCAAGGTTGGCGTATGGCTACCATTATTATATATACCAGCCCGGCCAAAATAAAAACTATTCCTCCAACAATTTCATATTTCCATGATATTATCAATACAACCACTAATATTAATGATGGAATGTTATGCATAAACAAACCTATAATAATGTCTTTAGCAGTCGCTCCAGGTGTAAATACATCAAGTGAAAACATTACCAAAAATATTATAAACAATATAGATACTACCCTCGGCATCCAATAAATAAATTTACTTACCTTTCTTTCTATGTTCATTAC
>JAPXKQ010000236.1:0-2895 GCA_033809995.1 Tissierellaceae bacterium | reverse complement strand
GCAGTTGTATCTTTACCCTTTATAATAGTAGGCTTTAAAAAAGTAAGTCAAATATTTAAAGGGGATACAAATCAAAAAGTTCTTTTAGGACTAGCAGGAGGATTTGTATTTGTATTGTCTGCAATGAAAATACCATCAGTAACAGGAAGCTGTTCCCATCCAACAGGAGTTGGTTTAGGTGCTATATTATTTGGACCTACAACTATGACTGTAGTGGGATTGATTGTATTATTATTTCAAGCATTACTATTAGCCCATGGTGGATTAACTACCCTTGGAGCCAATACTTTTTCCATGGCAATAGTAGGACTTTTAGGGGATTTGATGACTTATGTAATTACAGCAACTCAATTAGCCTTAGCATTTCCTGATGCTACAACCGGATTTGTTGGTTCAATGGGTAAATTTTTATCTGTATTTGCTGTAACTCAAATTCCTCTTGCTATAGTAGAAGGAATAGTAACAGCAATTGTATATAATCTGCTTATAGAATATCACAAAGAAGGGGTGATACGTATTGAAAACATCAAATAAAACTAATGTATGGTTGATAATTTTAGCTATTATTTTAATAATAGTTCCCTTAGTTATGAAAAAAGATGCGGAATTTGAGGGAGCAGACGATCAGGCAGAGGATGTTATAGGTGAGATAAATCCTGATTATGAACCTTGGTTTGATGCTCTTTGGGAGCCCCCTAGTGGAGAGATAGAAAGCTTATTGTTTTCATTGCAAGTGGCTATTGGTGCAGGAGTTATTGGATATATTTTTGGCATGATGAAGGAGAGACGAAAGATTGCTACTAATAGATAAATATGCTTATACCAATAGATTAAAAGATTTTAATCCTATGGCAAAGATGATCTTTGCCATAGGAGCATTAATACTTGCTATTACTATAGATAATTCCTATGTAAATTTAATGGTATTTCTGCTTATGATTTGTTTAACTATATTTGTAGCTAAAATACCTATTAATAGATATTTTAAAATTTTAATTGTACCTATAATTTTTTTAACTATAAGTGGAATTACCATATTGTTAAGCATATCCAATGAGGATGTATTCATTTGGAGTATTAAAATATCCAATAAATATTTAGGATTTACCTATAAATCTTTAATAGAATTTTTTAAATTGACCATTAGGGTACTAGCCTCCATTAGCTCTACTTTATTTTTAACTCTTACTACACCATTAAATCATATGATAGGGGTGTTTAAAAAACTTAAAATGCCAAACATAGTAATAGAGCTTTTGGTATTAATCTATAGATCCATATTTATATTTTTAGAAGAATCTAAAGATATAATAATGGCTCAAGAGCTAAGATTTGGTTATACCAGTATTAAAAATACTTATAGATCTATTTCCTTACTTATAAAAAGTCTACTTATAGCACTTTTAATTAGATTTCAGGATATGCAAATTTCTTTGGAAACTAGATTGTATAGAGGAGAATTTAAAACAGGTGATTAAATGATAAAAGTAGAAAATTTAGGATACCAATATGAAGATGGAACAATAGCTTTAAAAAATATGCACATGGATTTTAATAATGGAAATATAATTGGAATTATTGGGGCTAATGGTTCAGGAAAGTCTACATTATTTTTAAACATATTAGGCATATTAAAGCCTAGTAGAGGGCAAATAAAATATAAAAATAAGCCTATAAAATACAATAAGAAATTTCTCAGGGAATATAGAAAAAAGGTTAATATGGTATTTCAAGATCCAGATAAGCAATTATTTTATTCCAGAGTATATGATGATGTGGCTTTTTCACTTAGAAATTTAGATTTTTCAGAAAAGGAGATAAAAATAAGAGTAAAAAATGCTTTAAAAAAGGTAAAGGGCTATCATTTAAAGGATAAACCTACTCATTTTTTAAGCTATGGTCAAAAGAAACAAGTTGCTATAGCAGGGGTTTTGGCAATGGATTTGGAAATAATATTATTGGATGAACCGACTAGTGGTCTAGATCCATATACTACTAGACAAATGAAAGAGATAATAAAACATTTAAGTTATGAAAAAAAGGTAGTTTTATCTAGTCATGATATGGATCTTATATATGAAGTATGTGATTACATTTATATATTAGGAAAAGGAGAATTAGTAGGGGAAGGATTACCAGAGGAGATTTTTTTAAAAAAAGAATTATTAAATAATGCAAATCTTGAGAGACCTTGGCTGGTAAAAATTCATCAAGAATTAGGATTACCTTTGTGTAGGAATGAAGATCAATTACTATCTTTAAGTAAGTCCATGAAAGGAGATATTTATGAAAAAAGGGATTATAGTAGCTAGTTTTGGTACAAGCTATGAAAAAGCTAGGAAGCTATCCATTGAGTCCATTGAAAACAGAATAAAAGAAAAATACAAGGATTATCTTGTGCTAAGGGCTTTTACTTCTCAAATGATAATAGAAAAACTTAAAAAAAGGGATAATTACATTGTAAATAATATTAAAGATGCATTGGACGAGATGAAATTCAATGGGATAAAAGATATATACATACAGCCTCTTCATATAATACCAGGACATGAATATGAAAAAATACAAAAACAAGTGAAAATATTTTTAAATCAAAACAAAGATTATTCTATTAAAATAGGAAAACCACTTCTATATGATGATAAAGACTATAAAAAAGTAGTAAGGGGATTGGGACTTTTGGCATTAAAGCCTGATGAAGCAATTATATTTATGGGACATGGCACAGATCATGAAGTCGATAAATCCTATGAAAAATTGGAAAAGATTTTTAAAGAAGAAGGATATGAAAATGTATTTGTAGCTACTGTAGAAGGTAAAAATGCCCTTGAGGATATAATTCCTATATTAAAGGATAGAGAAATAGAAAAAATTATTTTAAGGCCTTTTATGCTG
>JAPXKQ010000235.1:0-2921 GCA_033809995.1 Tissierellaceae bacterium | reverse complement strand
AGACTGGAGTAACTGCAATATTACCTCATGAAGGCAATATCTTTAAAGATAAGGTAATAGCAGCATGTCACGTAATTAATGGATTTGGAAAGACTACCGGTCTTATTCAGATAGAAGAATTAGGCACCATAGAAACACCTATTATTCTAACAAATACTCTTAGTGTTGGTGTAGCTCATGAAGCTTTGGTAAAGTATATGCTCAATCAAAATGATGATATAGGCAATACAACTGGAACTATAAATCCTATTATCTGTGAATGCAATGACGGAGATATAAATGATATCAGGGGTCTACATATAAGACAGAAGCATATTTATGAAGCAATAGAAAAATGTGATATAGAATTTGATGAAGGGAATGTTGGAGCAGGTACTGGAATGATATGCTACGATTTGAAAGGTGGAATTGGTTCATCTTCAAGAATTGTAGAATTAGGAAATAGCCAATATACAATAGGAATTCTAGTATTGAGCAATTTTGGTTCATTGGAAGATTTTGTGTTAAATGGAGAACATATAGGACCTAGACTAATGAACAAGATTGATTCTACCTGTGTCACGGAGGATAAGGGTTCAATAATTGCAATATTGGCAACAGATATCCCATTATCATCTAGGCAGCTTAAACGTGTAATAAAAAGAATTTATCCAGGAATATCAAGAACAGGCAGTTACACAGGAAATGGTAGTGGTGAGATAGCTATAGGATTTTCTACGGCTAATAGAATTAAGCACTATGAAGAAGATGACGTAGTTAATATAAAGATAATTAATGAAAACAAAATAAATGAAATTTTCAAGGCAACTGTTGAGGCAACCGAAGAAGCTATACTTAATTCCCTAATATGCTCCGATAGTACAATAGCTAGAGATGGAAAGAAAGTTTATTCATTAAAAGATTTGTTGCATTGAAAAATATAGTTAATAAATATACCTATAAAGGGGGCACGCCTAATGTTCAAACACATTATTGACGACGAATTAGAATTAGGACTACTTAACTTACACCATGCAGGGGAAATATTTAGATCCATAGATTCAAGTAGAGAGCATTTAAGAATGTATTTGCCTTGGGTTGACAGTACAATATCCGTAAGCGATACTAGAGAGTTTATAGAAGGCAGTAAAAAACAATATGCTGCAAACAATGGTTTTGATGCAGGAATATGGTATAAAGGTGAATTTGCAGGAGTTATAGGATTTCATAGTATTAATCGAAATATTAAGTCTATAAGCATTGGTTATTGGCTTAATGAAAACTATACTGGTAAAGGAATCATGACAAAAGCTTGTAAAGAATTTATTGACTATGCTTTTAACACATTAGATTTTAATAGGGTGGAAATCCAATGTGCAATCACAAATCTTAAAAGCAGAGCTATTCCAGAAAGACTTGGATTTAAACAAGAAGGAATAATAAGGGATGGAGAATTACTTGGAAGTTCTTATATGGATTGTGTGATTTATGGCATATTAAAAAGAGAATGGAAGTGAACAAAAGGAAATGAACCCCTTTGTTCACTTATTAGCTTTTAGAATCCTACTTAAAAGGTCTTTCGGTATTGCACGGGTGAGTATTAAAACAAATACGTAAGATAATGCTGCAATACTTAAACTGAAAATAAAGGCAAACAAATTTCCGTTTTGAAGATTATTTAAATCATAAGTAGTCATTTTAATATATCCCACCATAAAAGCTGAAGCAATCAATGGTTTTCCAATAATATCATAATAATCTAATTCTAATTTTATAATTTTCCTTAAAGTAAATATATCCAACAATATTACAACAATATTTGATACGAAAAAGGAAACAAAATATCCATTTATTCCAAAACTAGGGTTTCCTACTAAGAAATAAATAATAAATACACCTAGCACCATGCCTATCAATCTATTAAATGTTGCTACAATATGTTTGTTTAATCCATACAAGATTCCAGCTAAAGTATGTTGAAGTGCCAGGAGAATAGTGCCATATCCCATAATATGAATGTAATCAGCTACAATTGGGTCATTGTATAAAAATATAGCTATAGGCTTTGACAGAACAATATAAACAAACGTTAAAGGCATTGACATAAGAAAAGTAGCTTTTATAGCAAGTCTAATATCACTTTTAATATCGCCATACTTTTTAAGCACCACTTGCTCAGATAAACTAGGTATTAAATTGACTACAAGTGCTGAAGTAAACATAAAAGCTAAGCCTATTAAAGGCATTACCATACCATTTATTCTTCCCAAGGTAGCAATGGATTCGCTACTTGTATATCCTGCAGCCACAAGTCTTGAAGGTATAAGCAAGGTATTGGTAAATCTCAATATTACACTAAAGAATCCCGAAATTGTTAAAGGAAATGACACCATCAAGACCTTTGACAAAAGCATTATACTATTATTTTCATTATTAGAATTATTTAAATTATATTTATAAAGTTTCTTCTTAGACGCATAAGAAAATAAAAGATCAAAGAACTCTCCTATACTTATTCCAAACAATGCTATTATTGCCCCTTGTAATGGATCCACAGGTCTGATCACCATAAGAATTCCAATTATTATTATAAATCGTGTAAAATGTTCTATTATCTGTGCTATACTTGGTGTTACCACATTTTTCATTCCATAAAAATATGCTCTATAGACATTACTCAATGAAAGTATTACAATGGCAGGTGCTAAGGAATAAACTCCATAAATTAAATGCTCGTTCTTAAATATTTTAATTACTATAAAATCTGAAAATATTAAAAGTATTATGGCAAGTATAATAGATAGGAAAAGATTAAATATAATAGTTGTTCTATAGATTTTTTCAACATTTCTTTTATTGTTCTTAGAATTTTCTTCAGCAATAAGCTTAGATATGGCTGTTGGTATACCAGAGGTGGTTATTATTATAAAGGTCATTAAAGT
>JAPXKQ010000234.1:0-3029 GCA_033809995.1 Tissierellaceae bacterium | reverse complement strand
CTGTAAGCCAAGTCCATCCATTATCTATAAAAAGTTGTCTCATTTCATTTAAACTATCCAATTCCAATATTGAACCCTTTGACATATAACTCATTATAAGTATTGGTATTACAATTTCATTTGCAGGTAAACCCAATATAAAAGCAGTTAAAATATATCCATCAAGGCCAATTATTTTGGCAAAGGGATCTAGAAAATGAGCAATATGTGATAGAAGGCTTATATCACTAATTGAAATATTAGCCATAAGCCAAATTACAAGACCTGCTGGTGCAGCAACTGCTACCGCTCTACCTAATACAAACAATGTCCTATCAAATATAGAGTAAACAATAATTCTTCCTATCTGTGGTTTTCTATAGGGTGGTAACTCCAATGTAAAAGAAGAAGGTAATCCCTTTAGTATTGTCTTTGATAATAATTTGGAAATAAATAGTGTAATTATAACGCCTAAAATAATAGCTGATAAAATAGATAATGTGGCTATTAATGAGCTAAATGCACCAGTTGTACCTGCAATGAATATGGTTACAAGTGCTATCAAGGTTGGAAAACGCCCATTACAAGGCACATAATTGTTAGTTATAGTAGCAATCAATCTTTCTCTTGGTGAATCGATGATTCTACAAGCAATAACTCCAGCAGCATTACAGCCAAAGCCCATACACATGGTCAAGGCCTGCTTTCCATGTGCACAAGCCTTCTTAAAATAATGATCTAAATTAAAGGCAACCCTTGGAAGGTAGCCTAAGTCCTCTAATAGTGTAAACAGTGGAAAAAATATTGCCATTGGTGGAAGCATTACGGATACTACCCAAGCAAGGGTACGGTACATACCCAATACTAAAATATCATGTACCCACATAGGTGTACCAACCCAGTTGAAAAACATAGTCAGCTTACCTTCAAACCAGAATAAAACATTTGCTATTAATTGGGAGGGATAATTAGCACCCTCTATGGTAAGCCAAAATATAAATCCTAATAGTGTAATCATGATAGGAATACCAAAGACTTTAGAAGTAAGTATATTATCAATTTTGCGATCTAGTTCATTATGTGTTTTATTTTCTAAAAAAACAACTTGCTGGCTAATATTTTCTGCAGTTTTAACAATATTGGAAACAATCCGATCTCGTAAATCTTCTAATGTTATATTTTCTGATTCTAATTCAATATGAGCGGCATTTAATTTTTTTTGCAACAGATTATCTTGAGATAAATTGATATCAAAATAGCTATTCATTGACTCCAATAGAGGTTTATCTCCGTCAATAAGGCGAAGAGAAATCCATTTGCTATAGATATTATCACCAACTACATTGTGAATGTAAGGTTCCACCTCATGGATTGCTCTTTCAATAATATCATCATATTTTATTTTTATTGGTGCAGGATCAATTTCTCCACTAGCAACTTTTCTTATAATTTCCTTTAATTCATTTAGTCCCTTACCATTTCTAGCAGAAGTTCCTACTACTGGTATTCCAAGTAGATTAGATAGTTTTTTTAAATCTATTTTTATTTTTTTTCTTTTAGCTTCATCCATAAGATTTACACATACCACAACCTTATTAGTGATTTCCATAATTTGAAGAACTAAATTTAAATTTCTTTCTAAACAGGTAGCATCTGTTACAACCACTGTTGCATGGGGATTTCCAAAGCAAATAAAATCTCTAGCCACTTGTTCTTCAACAGAATTAGCTAACAAGGAATAAGTACCTGGTAGATCTACTAAGATATATCTTTTATCTAAATATGTGAAATTACCTTGGGCATTAGTTACGGTTTTTCCAGGCCAGTTTCCAGTATGTTGATTAAGTCCAGTTAGGCTGTTAAATACCGTGCTTTTACCTGTATTGGGATTACCAGCTAAAGCTATGACTATATCATCACTTGATTCTACTCTAACTTCAAACATTTCCTTTAAAGCACCAACACCAGTAGATTGATTTGTTAAACCCATATAAAAACCTCCTTAAATGGATTCTACATAGATTTTTGATGACTCTTCAGAACGGAGTGCAATTACAGCTCCACATATTTCATAGGCTATAGGGTCCCCAGAAGGGCTTTTCCTTAGACTTTCTACTGTTGTGTTAAAGATAAATCCCAAATCTAACATTCTTCTACGGACAATCCCTTCTGAATCAAGCCTCTTAACAATGCCTAATGATCCAATAGGCAATTGATTTAGGGGAATTAGGTTATTTTTCATGATTTAATCTCCTCTCTATCAACATTTCCTCACTATTATCATAAGTTAGTTATGGGAAACTTAATTTGCCATACCTAATAATCAAGATATGTAGAGTTTATAAAACTTGTTACAAGGGGGTGTGAAATATTGCAAAAAAATAAGGATTTTTATACTGTACGTGGTTATCAAATATTAAATTCGGAAAATAAATTATTAACATCAAGTATGGAAGATTATCTTGAAATGATTTATAGAATATGCCTAAAGGAAGGTTATGTTCGCATTAATCAATTAGCTATAAAATTGAATGTTCGTCCATCTTCAACTACTAAAATTGTTCAAAGGTTGAGCGAACTTAGCTTAGTTGATTATAAAAGATATGGAATAATTAAACTTACTGATGCGGGGAAAGAGCTGGGAGAATATTTATTAAAAAGACATGAAATCATACAAGAGTTTTTAAAAAATATAGGAATTGAAGAAACCCTGTTAAGAGATACTGAATTGATTGAACATGATGTGAGTACGAATGCTTTAGGCAATATGTATATCTTTAATATATTTTTTTCAGAGAATCCAGAAATTAAAAAAAGGTATGATAAATTTAGAAAAAATAACTTTTTTCTGTAGTGTTTTCAAATTGTTGGGTATATAAATGTTAAATACATCCAATAATAACAAAGTAAGAGAAGAAATATTAAAAAAACAAAAGAGGTGTTGATATGAAGAAGTTAATTTCCTTAGGGTTAATTATTGTACTTGTATTATCTTTTGCTGTAGGATGTACTAAATCTGCTACTTATGCTGATGGTAACTATACTGCAGA
>JAPXKQ010000233.1:0-3034 GCA_033809995.1 Tissierellaceae bacterium | reverse complement strand
AGGTTTATTGTTGGGATTCCTGATATAATAGCAATTCCTATTATGATAATTGGAATAGCATTAATGGCAATAGGAAATCTAAAAAGACCTAGAGATAGTACCATAAAATGAGTATAATGTGATGTGTAATGGAGTTAAGGCGCATTATTTATAAATTACGAAGAAAACAATAGATTGATGGGTCGAATTTATATATTAAATATAGTATGGATGGAGTAAATTTATAATGAAAAGAATAGTTTTAGGGATTTTATCTTTAATAATAATTATGGTGCTTGTTGCTTGTAATAACAACAATGAAGATGTCATGATAATTAGGGAAAGAGAGTTTTCAGAAGAAACGAAAAAAGTATTAAGTATGTTCGAAGACGAGATAGTGTTTTTTGATTATAAAGTTGACGAATCAATTAAGTCTATGTCAATAGAAATTTGGACTTATGAGAATGGAGAATGGATAAAGGAAGGTGCAGTTTTCGGAAATATTGAATCAAATAATGAACAGATTGCTATAAGAATAAACGACCTTTCTTATGATATATTTATAATCAATGAAAATGGTCATACAAAATCAAGTTACCCTATTGCAGTAGATTTCAGTAATTCAAAAATGACTTCAAACTCTAGACTTGATAATCCCACAGAGATTGAAGCAAATAGAGAAATTCCTCTATGGGTTAGATTGGGAACAAATAAGAATTCAATGACTTCTATTACCTTAGATGATTTTAGAGAATCCGAATGCGATACTGGGTTAGCAATAACTATAACTTTTTCTGATAAAATAGTAGAATAACAGACTTTTGACATCTAGGGTGGAGGAAGAATAAAAAGGGTTTGGATAAATGAAAAACACTTTAAACTCTAATTTTTTTTATGTTATGAAAAGGAGCAAATATGAGTAATAGTTTAAAAATCATTATAGACTTTATAGCGTTAGGCGTATTTATGCTGTTTACTTTTTTAATAAATGGAAGTCAAAAGGTAAAGGTCAGTTAGTTATTAATACGCTGATGTATGTATACATATCACTAGTTTTGTATGTAACCTTAATGCCAATTATTTGTTCTCTACCATTTATTTTTAATCATCATTATGTTTCGATGAATATGATGCCTTTTGATGACTATTTTTCTAACAGAGGAGATGCTCTTAGACAGATTATACTTAATATATTTATGATGATGCCTTTTGGTTTTTTACTGCCTATAGTAAAAAAGCAGAACTTACTATCAACTGTATTTTGGACATTTTTGTTTAGTTTAGGGATTGAATTAACTCAACCTCTTATTAATGGCTTTCGTTCAGCAGATATAACGGATTTAATTACAAATACCTTAGGAGGTCTACTGGGATATTTTATATATTTAGTATTCAAACCACTAATACATAGGATAATGACTTACTTAAAGTAATATAAGTGATTCTTATTTCAAATTTGCAACTAAAGACTCTGGAACTATGATATCATCTATAAGTAGAGACATTGGAATATTATCAATATTAGGAGTTGTATATCTATTTATAACAAGAAAATCCTAGATTTTTAAATATAAAAGAGGTAATAGTATGAAGAAAGTGGTTCGCAATAATATAAATAATTTACCTTATAGTTTGCATGACGGAGTCGTGATTGGTTTTGAGATAACAGGAGACAACCTTGTCATGAAATTTCAGCATGGGTTTCTAAGAACAGTTGAGCCCTTTGAACAGATAAACGGAAGTATTGAAATTCAAAAGATAGATTGGGATTTTAGTTTTGTGTATCTTCTTGATTATCAAGATGTTATATGTGGAAATGTAGGTTCATTTACTGGTAAAAAGATAGAGTTAAAAATATTTATTAATCAGTTTAAAAATGCTGAATTTAACTTAATAGATGAGACGTATGGCTATAACACATCTAAATTTGATGGATATCTTTCAGATGGGGATATGTTTTGGGAATGTATGATTGAAATATACCATTTGGGTGATATGAATTATCTTGTGGAGATGTAAAATTCATTACCAATTAAATATCATAACAGGAGGTAAAAGTGAAAAAGATATCTTTATTACTACTATTATTTATTACTATAATTGGTTTATTTGGATGTACAAGAGGTTCTGGTGTTGTCAGAAAAAGCAAGGAATATAATACACCAACAAAAATGTCAATGTCTTATGAAAAGTTTACTGGGTATAGGGAAACAGAAATTAAAGTAGATGAGGATGAGACAGTTGATGTATTGGTCGACTTTGTTACAGAGGATGGAACTATTAATGCTTATATTTCTAAAGATAATGATATATCTAATTGTGATTATGAGGGACATGCTATCCAAACATCATCTTTTACTGTTGCGCTTTCTGAGTCTGGAACATATACAATTAGAGTTGATGCTGATGCCCACAAAGGCAGTTATTCATTTTCATGGGAATAATGCCAATTCTTCTATTGGTGGTGCAGTGCAGGTGTAATCTTTTTAATAGAGGAGAAGTCATATGGCAAAATATGAAAAGACTATTATCGGTAAATTTGAAAAAGTAGTGAAGCATTTGGAAAATGATATTGAAAATGATGCATTCACTATGAATTTGGTTGATGCAAGCGATTTTTCTTCAGGTGGTGTAAAATTAGCAGTACGAGCATATGATAAATATTATATGAGAAATGGAAATAGAGCAAGTTTAAGCCTCACTGTAGTTGGTCTTGACAATCATATCTTCATCTCTGCTATTGGTGCTGGAGGAGGTCAGGGTATCCTTTTTAATTTTAGTTATGGTGCAGAAAATGATATGGTTTCTATAGTCCAAAGAAGTGTTGAAAGAATGATATAAGACGGTTGCCTATATAGAATATATGGTTGAAATAATCATTTGGGGGATATGAGTTATCTAGTGGAGGAATTTTTGTGTTTGAATTAATAAGATTAGAAAGAACAATGTGTTACGGAAATTGCCCTGTTTATAGTGTAACTGTAGATAAAGAAGGTAATGTAATATTCAATGGAGAGATGTTTGTATACAAAAGTGGTCAGCACCACTGGAAAAT
>JAPXKQ010000232.1:0-3054 GCA_033809995.1 Tissierellaceae bacterium | reverse complement strand
AAGAACTATTACTGCTTTGCAAAAAAATCATATTAAAGCACGATATTTTGAAAATGAAGAAAATGCTATAGAAACTATATTAAACGAAATTGATTTGAATGATAAGGTTGGAATTGGTGGCAGTATAACTATAACTCAACTTGAGTTGCCACAACTTCTTGAGAAAAGAGGTAATATTGTTTATTTTCATTGGTTAAAGACAACTCCTGAAGAAATGGATGAAGTCAGATTAATGGCATCTCATGCGGATGTATACTTAACAAGTACCAATGCTTTGACTGAAAGGGGACAGTTGGTAAATATTGATGGAGTTGGAAACAGGGTTACATCTATGATATTTGGACCCAAAAAAGTTTTTGTAATATGCGGAGTAAATAAAATAGTAGAAGATACAGAACAAGCATTAAATCGTATCAAAGAAAATGCATATAAAAACGCAAGAAGGTTGAAGCTTAATACACCATGTGCAGCAACAGGTAAGTGTAATGATTGCGAAAGTCCTCAAAGGATGTGCAGTGTTACTACAATTATTGAGAAAAAACCTACTAAAACTGATTTAGAAGTAATAATTATAGGCAAGGAGCTTGGGTACTGATAGTTTATTGATACAAGTTATTATAATATGTATAATAAAATTAGTTAAAAAACAGCATAATTATTTTTGCGGGGTGAAATGATGATAAGTAATTTTGATGAACTTTTATCTGCTGTTAAAAGCAATAATACTATGAAATTGGCGGTTGCAGCAGCGCAGGATAAGGATGTTTTAGAAGCTGTACGTGCAGCAGCTGAAATGAAATTGGTTGAGCCTATTTTAGTTGGAGATGAAGATAAAATTTTAGAGATCTTATCTCAATTAGGAATTCCAAAAGATAAGTACAAGATTACAAATGAGCCGGATTTAATTGTTGCTGCTAAGAAGGCAGTGAGCCTCGTTAGAGAAGGAGAAGCGGATTTCCTTATGAAGGGCTTGATTCAAACTGCCGACATTATGAGAGCAGTGCTAGATAAAGAAAATGGACTAAGAACGAATAGTTTGATAAGTCATGTGATGGTATATGGTGTTGATACATACCCAAAATTTTTATTTTTGACTGATGGTGGTATTAATGTAGCTCCCAATTTAGAGCAAAAAGTAAAAATATTGGAAAACGCTATCACTGTTTGTAAAGCCATGGGTATAGATAGAATATATGCATCCTGTTTGGCAGGAGCAGAAACTGTGAATCCAAAAATACCTGCTACAGTTGATGCAAAGGCTATAGCTGATATGAAAGATAAATGGGATAGTTTGAATGTGGTAGTTGAGGGCCCGGTTGCATTGGATTTGGCAATAAGCAAACAAGCATGTGACCACAAAGGCTATAAAGGAGAAGGAGGCGGAAAGGCTGATATATTATTAGTACCTTACTACGAAGTAGGCAATGCACTAGGTAAATCATTAACCTATTTTGCAAACTCAAAATCTGCAGGTATTATCATGGGGGCAAAAACACCAATTGTATTGGTATCAAGGGCTGATTCAGCTGAAACAAAGCTGTTATCTATAGCACTGGGAAGCATTATTGCAGCCAATAAATAATCAATTAAGGGGGTAAACATAGTGAGGGAATTAATGTCAGGCAATGAAGCCATTGCCAGAGGAGCTTATGAAGCAGGAGTTACTGTTGCAACAGCTTATCCTGGTACACCCAGTACAGAAATTCTAGAAAATATAGTTAAGTACAAGGACAACATTTATTGTGAATGGGCACCAAACGAAAAAGTTGCAACTGAAGTTGGAATTGGTGCATCAATTGGGGGAGCAAGAAGCTTATCAGCAATGAAACATGTTGGACTTAACGTAGCAGCAGACCCAATTTTTACCTATTCATATCTAGGTGTTAACGCAGGTTATGTTTTAGTAACTGCAGATGATCCAAGTATGCACAGTTCACAAAATGAGCAAGACAACAGATATTATGCGAAATTTGCTAAGATGGCTATGATTGAACCATCAGATAGCAAAGAATGTAAGGATTTTATAAAAGAAGCCTATAGAATCAGCGAAGAATTTGATACGCCAGTGCTATATAGAGTTACAACAAGGATATGTCATAGTAAAAGTATAGTTGAACTTGATGAAAGAAAAGAAGTTGAATTCAAGCCATATAGCAGAAATATTCCAAAGTTTGTTTCCACACCAGCTAATGCAAGGGCTGCACATGTTAGAGTAGAAAAACGACTTGAAGCTTTAGAGGAATATTCCAATAAATCTCCATTAAATAAAGTAGAGTATAATGATAAAAAAATTGGTATCATTACAGCTAGTGTAGCTTATCAATACGCAAGAGAAGTTTTTGGAGATAATGCATCCTATCTAAAATTAGGTTTTACATTCCCGTTACCAATGGATCTTATAAAAGAATTTTCACAAAATGTTGAAACTTTATATGTAATAGAAGAATTAGAGCCATTCATGGAAGAACAGATTAAAGCTGCTGGTATTAAGTGCATTGGTAAAGAATTGATTCCAAATATTTATGAGCTTAATCCTGAAATAATAGCAAAGAATATTCTAAACAAGACATTTGATACAAAATCTTTAGATGTTAAAGCGGTTCCAAGACCTCCGGTACTTTGCCCAGGTTGTCCCCATAGAGGATTTTTCTACACCATGTCAAAGAAAAAGAATACCGTTGTTACAGGTGATATAGGTTGTTATACTCTTGGAGCTTCACAACCTCTAGAAGCATTGGATACATGCATATGTATGGGTGCAGGATTTAGTGCAGGAATGGGTATAGCAAAAGCTTTTGAAGTGTCAAAAAGAGATGGGAAGGTTTTTGGGGTAGTTGGTGACTCTACGTTTTTCCATTCAGGCATAACAGGAGCTATAGATATAGTTTATAATAAAGGGAAGATGATTCCGGTAGTATTAGATAATAGAATTACAGGAATGACAGGTCATCAGGACAACCCAGGTACAGGTAAAACATTAATGGGCGAAGAAACAACTGAAATAAATGTAGTTGATGTATTAAAATCCATAGGTTATAAAACTGTTAAAGTTGT
>JAPXKQ010000231.1:0-3073 GCA_033809995.1 Tissierellaceae bacterium | reverse complement strand
TCTTAGCCATCCCAAATCACCCCATACACGTGATATTTATCTTCAAATTCATTTACACCTAAATTATGTGCTTCTGCATGGTGGACTCTGCACAGACATATCTTTCTATGCTTAGAATCGTCATATTTTTTTCTATCTCTTCCCATCCCTATTGCATCCCAATGATGTGTTTCTCCCTTTCTTCCACATATACAACACTTATCATATTTAATACAGCTCCATAAGTATCTATCAATATCTTCAGTTCTTTTCAATGCTTCATCTGATAAAGGAATATCTTCTCTCAATATAAAATCTATTAAAAAGGTAATAAAATCCCTTGCAATTGATATGCTACAGTTTGATAATGAAAAATATTTTATTCCTTTTTCCATGCAAAACTGAAACTTTAAGAATTCTTTATAATACTCTGGCCAATCTCCTAAATAATTTGCTATATCTCTTATAGTTGCATATATCTTCTTTCTTTGGTCCACTGTAATGGTCCTATTATCATCTATTCTTATTTCTGCATTGATAACGGATCCATATCTATATTTAATTATTTTCCTTTGGAGCTTTTCCCCTGGAATATGAAGAATCAAATCCGTTCCTTTTTCTGTTTCTCTTACCTTCAATATTTGTGAGAAGTATTGCATAGCCTCCCTCCTCATTAAAAAAGGCACCAAACCTATTGTCTAAGACAATAAATTCAGTGCCTGCTGTAAGTACAGTAAGGCTTATTTAGCTGTAGCTTTATCTCTTTTTTCACCTTCTAATTCTGCAACTCTCTTTTCTAGCCTTTGAATTTCCATGTTCTGCAGCTCAATTATGTCCTCTAATTCAACCACTAAAGCTACACAGTGATTATATTTATCTTGCAGTTCCATTTATTCCACCTACCTTAAGATCAAACATCCTGACACCAGCTACAGTCACTATGCTCACACATTATTGTATCTGTTTCAAATTTCTCATAGCATAAGCATACCTATTCCCTTATATCTTTTAACTCTATAATGGGTTTATCCAAGGCCCTGTACATTAACTCTAAACACCTTCTAATCCCCTCTGGGCTCTCCCCATGAGGACAGCCTGTGTCTGCATATCCATCGATATTGCCTTCCTCATCATAGTACACTTCCATTATTTCATAATAGTCTTCTTCACAATCGTGTTTTACAACCCTGTAGTTCCAGCTCATAAAAACCTCCTTGGTTATAGTACTTAACTACCTCTATTCGCTACGTATAATACTTGTTATGTTCATTAATCACTGCTAATCTCATCTAGCCATTTGTCCATGCAATCTATGCAAGTGTAAGATGACACTGGCATACCATCCATGAATCCTGTTTCTCTAATAGCATAATTTCCTACTTGAATCTCTTTTTCACAACTCATGCAAGTATGATTTTTTCGACATTTTACTAGCTTTTCTTTATAATTTTCTATATCTTCATCAGCCAAACCATAAAATCCGCTATCTACTATACTGTAATCTTCTAGTTTATATTTCATTATCAATTATCCCCTTCCTTAATTCATATAAATAACACTAATCACAATTAAAATTTTTTAATAGTTCAGGTATTTCCATAAGCAATTCGCAGTATGTGGTTTCATCTTTTTCTGCCTTATCAAGATATTCTCGTAGTTCTTTTATTAATTGTTTTTTACTTGCTTCCATCTTTAATCACCTACCTTAATCCTCTTGATAGTTATGTTTTCACTTTTACAATTCAAACAATGTGATAATCTCCATACTGATTTAGATTCATATTTACAATCTTTGCAGTAATACTTATATCTGGGATTATGTTTTCTCATTTATTTCCCACCTCATTTTTTCATATAATCACTTCGGCAATGAATATAATACTTGTTATGTGTATCGAATAATATATTATTTAACATATCCCTTATCCCACACTGTAATATTTTCATATACATTTATCATTGATTTAACCTCATCTAGTTCAATGAATTTATCTAAAAAACTATGCAATTCAAGGTTGTTTTCTAGTATAGTTCTAATAGTGGTTTCTGGATGACATTTACAATTATCATTACTACACCATCGAATGTCATATTTAATTTTTACTAACTCAATAATTAATCGTCTAAAATTTTTATAATCATCAATATTATCTAGGAGATTAGTTTCATTGCCATCTAATAATAATAATTTGATGATTATATTGTCTATTTTCTCCATTCCTATACCTCCTATTACACATAAATAACAAATAGCGTCTTAATACACCCTCTTCCTATCTCTTAGCTTATAATCCATCTGAAGATTTCCATTGTGATTGGATATTTCTATGTGAAAATAATCAATTTTACCTTCCTGATCTGCCCTATCTATAACTACATCAATAAATTCATTTATTTTAGCTTTTAGCTTGTCCTTATTCTCCATAGCTGCTACCTCCTAATTCTGTCCAACTCTCTATTAACCTTATAAACTTTTACTCTTTTTATGCCTTCACTTATTAAGTGATAATCAAACTTGATTTGTTCAATCAAATTCTCTACATCTGCCATTTCCTGTATTAGGTTATTTAGTTCTTCAGATGGTACCTTTTTCTTTATACCTAAGGACTGTGCACTTCTTTGGAACTTAGCTATAGCTACAATAAGCTCCCCACACTCTTCTACTAACTGCTCTAATTGCTTATTAGGGCCATAATGCTTGATAATCTTTAATTGTTTATCCTTTAAAGTTCTTTCATCAATAACTTCATACTCTACTTTAGTTTCCATGCCATCCCCCCTAATATCCACTATCTACTCTGTCTCTATATTCAAGATAAAATTTCTTATACTTGTCCCGCTCTTTCATCAAGTCTATTATCATGTCTGATTTGTCCATTTCCTTGTGGCTAAGATATATTGATACTGATGAAATACCAAAGAATGTTAGCGCCATCCCTATTAGTAACCCACCTACAAATTGTATTGTCATATTCCCATCTCCTTTGCAGTTTCTAAAATTCTATCAAATAACTTAGGACCTATCCCTTTCGTATTATTTAACACTTCTGATATAAGTTTTCCGATTCAGTAGCTTCTTCTCTATGATCATCCC
>JAPXKQ010000230.1:0-3097 GCA_033809995.1 Tissierellaceae bacterium | reverse complement strand
GTGTATAAGAGACAGTGGTAACCCCTGCAATGAATGTGATTCCTGTAAGGGGATACTTAATGAGTCCATTATGGATGTAATAGAAATGGATGCCGCAAGTAACAATAGCGTTGATGATGTAAGGGATTTAAAAGAAAAGGTAATATATCCCCCTGCTATGACTAAATATAAAGTATATATAATAGATGAGGTTCATATGCTTTCCAAAGGTGCATTTAATGCACTATTAAAAACACTGGAAGAACCTCCTAAACACTTAATATTTATACTTGCTACAACAGAGCCTGAAAGATTGCCACAGACGATTCTTTCAAGGTGTCAAAGATTTGACTTTAAAAGAATTACCACAAGAGATATTATCCTGAATATGAGGAGTATTGCTAATGAGCTAAATATAGAAGTAGATGACAGTGTTCTCAGGCTAATAGCTAGAAACTCAGATGGAGCAATGAGGGATGCCCTAAGCTTATTAGACCAATGTTTTTCCTTTAATGGTGATAAAATTACCTATGAAGACGCGACTGATATATTGGGTATAGCTAATAAGGATTTAATTTATAATATGGTTTTAGATATAAAAGAGAAAAATTTAGATAAGGTGTTATTGGCTATAGACGAAATCATTCAAAATGGCAAGGATATAAACCAATTTATAAAGGACCTTATAAATTATTTTCGGGACTTAATGATTGTAAAGACATCCTCTAATCCAAATGAAATATTAGAAACTGAAAGCATAGAATCCCTTATGGAAATTAGCAATAATATGAATTTGGATTATATACTAAAAGCATTAAACATATTAACAGATGCGGAATCTCGAGGGAAATGGTCTACTCAACCTAGAATAATCTTAGAAATGGCTGCAGTAAAATTGGTCAATCTTGAGGATGAAATATCTCTAGAGGAAAGAGTTCGAAGATTGGAACAAGGAATCAGGCCTATGGAAGAACCCAAGGAAATAAAGAGAGAAGTCCTTAGATCTACTGAAAATACAACAAGACCTGTTGAAAATATAGTAAGACCAACAGAGGATAAAGAACCAGAAAAGGAAGTTACGGGAGAAGAGCCTATAGCAGAGGAAATCCAAAAGTCAGATATTGATGGATATACTCTTACATTAGATAGAATTCGTGATGAATGGCAGAAGGTTTTACAAAATATTAAGGCGAAGAAAATCAACATATATGCATTAATATTAGAAGGAGAATTATTATCCTTTGAAAACAACTTACTTACAATAGGTTATAAGGAGGGTTATGGCTTCCATAGAGAGGCTATAAATGCTCCCCAAAATAAAAAATTAGTAGAAGAGATTGTATCTAAGTACTTCAATAGAGAAATCTCAATTAATTTTATTATTAAGGATAATTTTATAAACACTCATAAAGATGATAAAAAAGAAGACGCAATCAAAGGTATCATTGACTTTTTTGGTAAAGATATTGTAGAAATTAAATAATGGAAGGAGAATTTTTAATGGCAAAAGGCAAGTTTCCAGGAATGGGTGGCGGTAATATGGGTAATATGATGAAACAAATGCAAAAGATGCAAAAACAAATGGAGGATATGCAAGTAGAGTTAGAAGCTAGAGAAGTGGAAGCAAGCTCTGGTGGTGGTGCTGTTAAGGTTACAGTAAATGGGAAAAAGGAAGTTTTAAGTATTGCAATAGATGAATCTGTGGTGGATCCAGAGGATATTGAAATGCTACAAGACTTAGTATTAGTAGCTGTAAATGATGCTTTAAATAAAGCAGAAGAAATGATGAATAATGAAATGAAAAAACTTACTGGTGGGTTAAATATTCCAGGTTTATTCTAATGGGAGGATTATAAATGGAGCAGTATGCATTACCAATAGCAAATTTAATAGAACAGTTTTCAAAACTCCCTGGTATAGGTAAAAAAACTGCTCAAAGGCTTGCTTTTTATATATTAGAAATGGAAGATTTAGAAGCAGAAAAATTGTCTATGGCAATAACAAATGCAAAGGAAAAGATTAGATTTTGTAGTATCTGCTGCAATTTAACAGATGATGACCCCTGCCATATTTGTTCCAATGATAATAGGGATAAGTCTACTATATGTGTTGTAGAGGGTGCTAAGGATATTATTGCAATGGAAAGGTCTAGAGAATATAAGGGGGAGTATCATGTACTACATGGCGTTATCTCCCCTATGGACAATATAGGTCCAAAGGATATAAAAATAAGAGAACTTTTAAATAGATTATCAGATGATGTAGTAAAAGAAGTTATAATAGCTACAAACCCTACAGTAGAAGGTGAAGCTACAGCACTTTATCTATCAAAGCTTATAAAGCCACTTGGAATAAAGGTTACAAGAATAGCTCATGGTATTCCAGTAGGTGGAGACTTGGAATACTTTGATGAAGTAACACTTGCTAAGGCTATGGATAATCGTAGGGAGATGTAGGGGAGAAATAAAGTACTGTCCCCATAAAATAAAGTCCTTCAACAAGTAAATAAAGTTCTTCAAGAGCAGGAGAAATCTTAGAAAAAATTCCAAGAAATCTCCTGTTTTTTTATATCCCTTTTTTTCTTCCCTTTCCCACTCAACCCATTGAAACTGCTACAATTCTATTGCCTTATTCACTTACTCCTTCCCACCTTAATCCTGGTTTCTTTTGAAGAACTTTATTTTCATTCGTCTTTTCCCTTTCTACTTCTTATTTTCCTTCATATATTCCTTCAATCCCTTCAAATTACTTGATTTCCTTTATACTTATACCTGGTTTTCAAATCCTTATCCCTGCTTAAATTCCTTGAAGAACTTTATTTTCATTGAAAAATAGGAATGTAGGAAAATGGAGGGTTTGGGGGGAGGGGAGCTTGAAGAACTTTATTTTCAGGTTACATAGTTAGGACAGGAAAAAGTAAAAAGTTATAAGGGTTAAGAAAAAAATAATCATACTATTAAATGTAGAGTCATGTATGAATCATGGAGTATACTATAAAATTATGAGTTATGTTAGAAAAAGAGATATAAAAATAGCGTATATCAAGTCTACAAATATTGTGAATGCGAGAAAATAAATTGCTTATAAAATAAAATATCAAGTTTAAGATAATGTAATA
>JAPXKQ010000229.1:0-3116 GCA_033809995.1 Tissierellaceae bacterium | reverse complement strand
TAAAATCAAATCTTCCTATAGATGAGATATTCATCAAAATAGCTGTTAGTCTAGCAGGTATTAGATTAAATAAATCATCTACTTTAGCTGGAAAGTAGCCTAAGTGCTTATATTTATCATTCATATAGCCTAGCATAGAATCCATTGTATTGATGAATTTATAAGCTAGTCCTCCTGGTGCTCCCAGTAATACAATGTAAAACAAAGGGCCTATCACTCCATCAGAGGTATTCTCCGATACGGTTTCAACAGTTGCTCTTATAATCTCCTCTTCATCAAGATTAGAGGTATCTCTACCAACAATATAGGATAGTCTTTTCCTGCCTTCTTCTAGCCCTTTATCCAGTTCTTTTTGAACCATATTCGCTTCATAATGTAATGATCTGGCTGCTATACAAGTGTATATAAGATAGATATTTATAATGTTGTAAAGTATTGTATATGGACTTAGTAATTTTAATAATACAAATGGTATAACAAATCCTAAGAAAACATTTATAGATACTATAATAAGTCCCATTATTTTAAGACCTTCATTGGATTTAGAAACCCTTCTAGCTAGGTTCTCTTCAATGCTTATAATCCTCCCCATTAATTTTACAGGATGAGGAAAATTATATGGATCCCCAATTATAAAATCTAGTATTACTGCTACAATCAAATTAACCATTATTAACACCCATAATCTTGTATATATATTCCATATCCATATTAGCCCTTATACCATTGCTAAGTTTATTTAGCTCCAACTCTTCCTCTTCAAAGCTTTGTTCTTCTGCTTTTGGGCTTTTATTTCTATCGATTAAGGAGTCCTCATCTATTAAGTCCAATGAAATATAAGGGATGACACCAACTACTGGTATATTTAATAGATCTTCTATCATCTTAATTCCCGGTTCAAGTAATGTTTTATCCCCTCTAAATTTATTGATTATAAGTCCTTTGATCCTAGCTCTTTCATGAGGCTCTAAAAGCATAACAGTCCCATAAAGTGCAGCAAATGCGCCTCCTCTATCTATATCTGTGACTAAGAGAACTGGAGCATCCGCAATTTCTGCCATTCCCATATTTACGATATCATTCTTTTTTAAGTTAATTTCAGCTGGGCTACCTGCCCCTTCGATAACCACAATATCGTTATTTGATTGAATTTCATTGTACTTTTCCATGATCATTTTCTTTAATCTAGGTCTAAATTTAAAATAATCCCTTGCAGCCATATTTTCTCTTTCTTCCCCATTTACAACTACCATAGAACCACTATCTGAGTTTGGTATGAGTAGTATAGGATTCATATGATGACTTGGTTTAAGTCCTGCTGCCCTGGCTTGTAAAGCTTGAGCCACTGATATTTTTTTTCCTTCTTCTGTTATATAAAATTTAGAGCTCATGTTTTGGGACTTAAAAGGATATACCTTATATCCGTCTTCTTTAAATATTCTACAAAGCCCAGTACACATAAGACTTTTTCCTGCTGATGAAGTAGTACCTTGAATCATAATACTAGACATATTTTCCTCCTTGGGTTAAATCATATAAAATTATCTTAATAAGCTTTATGCTCTGCTTGAAGCACACTTTTGAATAAATCCTTTGGCAAAATCAATATTGCCCCATAGATGTAAATGTGGATATCCAGCAAAGAGATTATCCTTTGCAACTATACAAAATCTCCCTTTCCCTGTTGATTTTTTTATTGCAGTAAAGTCATCTCCATCAAAATCACTTTTTGTGTAGTGAAACTCATGGGCATTGATTGATTCACCTTTTTTACATAGTAAATTATCCTTATTGGCAATTAATTTGATATATCCAAAGTTTTGTAGTCTCTTAGTAAGCTGACTATTATTGCTTAGAATATTGACCATAGATTTCCCTTCTATGGTTGAACCTAAGTACATAAAACCGCCACTTTCTGCATAGATAGGTGTTTTGCTCTTATAGGCCTCTCTAATATTTATTAGCATAGAAGTATTATTAGATAACTTATCAGTGTATAACTCAGGATAACCACCACCAATAATGATCCCATCAATATTCTCTGGTAAACTCTTATCATCCAATGGTGAAAATGGTATCAATTCTGCGCCCAACTTTCTTAATAAATCTAGATTATCCTCATAGTAAAAGCAAAAAGCATTATCCTTTGCTATGGCTATCCTTACACTTGCTATTTTTTCTATCTTGACCTTTTCGTATTCCATTTCAGGAGCAGATGAAGCAATATCCATAAGGGCATCTAAATCAATATATTTAGCTGCATGTTCACCTAATATATCTATCTTGTCCCGCAAGTCTTCTATTTCATCAGCCGTTACTAATCCAAGGTGTCTACTTTCAATTGCTGCCTCAGGTAAATTTGGCATAAATCCAAGGACTTTTATATCAAGGTTATTTTCTATTATTTCCTTATACCTTGGATACATCATAGGACTAACTCCATTAAGTAGAACGCCTTTTATAAGATTATCCGTAAATTCTAAAAATCCTTTGATTAACGCTAATACCGATGTAGCCATCCCTTTAGCATTTACTACTAAAACCACTGGAGTGTCTGTCCTATTTGATAAGTCATTTGATGAATATTCTATATCCCCCATTCCCAGTCCGTCATAAAAACCCATGACTCCTTCTACAACTGATATATCACAATCCTTACTATTCTCTGCAAATAACTGCTTCACTACATTTTCTCCACATAAAAACATATCAAGATTTCTCGACTTGGTTCCTGTTATCCTAGAATGAAACATTGGATCTATATAGTCTGGCCCGGCTTTAAATGAATTAACCAGTAAGCCTTGATTCAATAAACCTTTCATCACAGCACAAACCATGGTTGTCTTGCCACATCCACTACCTGTACCAGCTATTAGTAATCTATTAAATTTTCTTACCTCTTCAATATTATTCATCATTTTCCCCTACACTTTAATAAGTATAATTATTTATTTAAAATTACTTTTGTTTCACTTTTTTATTTTGAATCATAAAAATAACACCTACCACTGCGAAAACTCCAATAACTACTGGAACTTTTGGGATAGTCTTTGTTTCAACTCCTTTTTTATATTCAGCTCTATGCCCCATACCATCCTCAGCAACTGCCCTATGTA
>JAPXKQ010000228.1:0-3153 GCA_033809995.1 Tissierellaceae bacterium | reverse complement strand
CATAAGGTTAATTACTCCCCATGCCCCTAAACCTGCACCAATTGCTGTAACTAAAGTTTGTAATACTGATATTCCCTCTGTAAAAAATGCCATATTATTTTTCCTCCTTATTTTCTTTTTCAATTTTGTTCATATGCTTTACTATAAAATTCTTATATAGCTTGTCATTGTTTCTTCTTTCTTTGATATAACCAAAGACATGGACAAGATCCCCTGCCTTTAGTTCCTTTGCTACTTCTGACCATTCCCCATAGGCTGCACAATTTGTATAGTGCCTTTTACCCTTCCTTTTTTCTACAAGAGAAAAGTTTGTTACATTTATGGTTTCACCATCCCAGTCAAAGGAAGCTGTTTTTACCTCCCCCACTACATTAGCTGTTATATTTTTCATATCTCTTTCTTTTAAATCTGCCATATTCTAATCCTAGCCTCCTATTTTCTTTTTTTAAATAAAAAAAGCGACTGGACTTATTTCTTACCCAATCGCTATAAATCATGTTAATTAGCTTAATTGCCTTCTTTTCTTGAAGGACTTCTAACCTTGACTTCCATTTTCTCACCTACAGTCTTGTTATTATAGACTCCTTACCTATCCTTGCCTTACCCTGCCTTTTCATATATTCTTCAACATCAAAAAAGTTCCTATCATCATAATCTTCTAGGAACTTATAATTTTTGTGTTTTGTAATATCAAACTTCTCTGATAGGAAGGGTCTTACACCCCTAAGTTGCACAATACACTTACTTCCATCCATTACAAAAAGCTCATCCTTGGTCATAAGCTCCTTACCGGTCTTCTGATAATTAAGTCCAAAGGACTTTTGATTGCTCCTTGTTTCTGATGTATTAAATAAATCAATAGTTTCCTTGCCTAATGTTTCTGAAATCTCTTTTAAGGTACCATTCTCCTTTCCCCCTAAGAATAAGGTTGTGTCACAGTTTCCTATTATAGTATCTGCATTATCCTTATATATTGCCTTTAGTTGAGACTGAGCTTGTAATACAATGCAAGCACTTATCTCCCTTGATCGTATTGTAGCTATAAGTTTTTCAAATTTCGGAATCAAGCCTATATTTGCAAACTCGTCTAGAAGACACCTAACATGAATTGGTAACCTTCCTCCATATACATCATCAGCCTTATCACAAAGTAGGTTAAACATCTGGGAATACATGAGGGATACAACAAAATTGAAAGTATCATCTGTATCTGAAATAATAACAAAAAGGGCTGTTTTCCTATCCCCTAGAGTATCTAACTCCATTTCATCCTCACTCATTAAATCTCTAAGTTCCTTAATATCAAAAGGAGCTAACCTTGCACCACAGGATATTAAAATAGATTTTGCAGTCTTTCCTGCTGCTAACTTATATTTCCTATATTGTTTAACTGCAAAATGGTCTGGATCCTTTTCCTCTAAGGCTTCAAACATATAATCTACTGCATTTTTAAAATTCTCATCCTCCTCTCTAACCTCACTAGCATCTATCATTGCCAGTAAAGTAGTAAAATTTTGCTCCTCTTTTGGTGTTTCATAAAATATATAGCCAATTAGGGCTGTATAATAAAGCCTTTCAGCCTTTACCCAAAAGTCTTCTCCTGCCTTTTCCCCCTCTCCCTTGGTATTAGCTATAATAGTCTGGACCAGTTTTAAAATATCTTTTTCACTTCTAAGATAGGCAAAAGGGTTATATTTCATACTCTTTTTGAAATTAATGGTATTTAGGGTTTTTATTTCATAACCATTCATTTCCAACATTTTGCCACACTCATGAAGTAGACTTCCTTTAGGATCAGTTACTACATAACTGGAATGAAGTTGCATAAGATTAGGTTTTACAAAGAACCTTGTCTTCCCTGAACCAGAACCACCAATTACAAGAACATTTTTATTCCTTGCATACTTAGGATTTTTAGGTCTACTATTCATAGTAATTCTTTCTGTTTCTGTAAGAAGGAGATTATTTCTATAATCTTCATCCATATAGGGAGCAATATCCTTTGAATTTCCCCATCTTGCTGAACCATATTCTTCACCTTTTCTAAACTTTTTAGCATTTTTACCCTTGTTATAGATAATAAACTTAATCAATATAGCTAGGATAAATCCTGCAAGTAAGTCCTTGGGAACTAGGCTAGGATATAATCTAATTGTTTCTATTTCTAAGACCGCTTGGAATAAACGGTCTATTAAATCACCTCCTACATATGAATTTATATGGTGAGAAAAAATATCCCCTAAATAGAAAAATGCAAGATAAGGTATGTTCTTCTTAAGAAAAGCCTTCTTATCTTGCACATGAAATAATTCTTTTATATCCTTTTTTATTCCTTCTATTACACTCAATCTACCACCTCCTTAGCTTGAAGTTTCTTATCTCTCTTCACCCATATCTCTTTTCCTTTTTTCCTTATTTATAGGACTAATTTTATCTACCTTTCCTTTATATTCATTTAGAAGTTCAATTGTTGATTTCTTTTTTATATCTAACTGCTTTTCTGAAAGTTTTACTTCTTTTCCCTCCAGTAAAAAACCAGATATATCAAGGAAGTTCCAGTCTTTATCCCTTGGGATAATCTTAAAAATAGAATTGATAAAATAATCATTTCCATCCATTTTGTAGGTCTGGCCATAAACTGATAAGTTTAAGAATCCTTCATCATCAATATGAATATCTACACCATTTTTAAAATCTGCATATTCAACTAACTCATATATGTCCCATAAGTTTGAATCTATAACCTTCATTTCTTTGTCTTTATGGGCTAAATCTATATACTTATGAAGGACTACACAATCATAATCTTCTAGCTTTATTAACTTTTCCATTAGTTCTTCTATCTCTTCACTATGTTTCTCAAATTCAAATTCATCACAGTCAATACAACTTTTTTCATTTAACATTAACATCAAAATCACCTACTTCCTTAAATTTCTCCCATTTCTTTAAGTAAGGAGAAAAAATATGCTCTTCCCTCAGGTCTTACTACTGTATAAACTCCAGGTTCCCCATTATATTTATTGACTCAAACTGTAAACGATTTGTTGCAGAAGTCTATTCTAAGTAGTCATTTTTTGTTTCCTTTAAAGTCATATTGTTCCCAGGTGCAATTCTCTAAATTTTTGGAGAAGCTCTTCAGGAGACGAAATT
>JAPXKQ010000227.1:0-3178 GCA_033809995.1 Tissierellaceae bacterium | reverse complement strand
TCTTCTGTTATCATTTCATTTTCTAAAACATAAGTACATATACTATCAACATAAACTTCCCTTATATAGTCTGGGAAATATTTTGCATTATACTCAAATACTCCATATACTTCCCTTAATATACTACATACTTCCTTTAAAAATTGATCAGACATTCTACCTATTTTAGTTTCTCTATGATAAATATCATATCCTACTGCTATCCCCTTAGACTCTACTAGTCTCAATTCCACCTCATCATTTTTATTTACATTTTTCAAAATATATTCTTGATTTAATTCTGCATTTGATTCTGATTGAAAAAAATCATCAGATACAAAGCTTAAAACATCTATATCTTTTTCCCTTCCTACCTCAATAGCATTGAGTTTATCTTTCTTAGTTTGCCAATCTCGATAAGTTTCATACCATCTGCCATTTCCGTTTTTATCTTTTAACTTTCTAATCCAATTTCTATTATTCAAACTAAATTGATATAATTCTTTTTTAGGTCTAGTCAAAGCTACATAGTATACCTTAATTTCATCTGCTAAATTATCTATATTTCCCTTTAACATATGGTCATCTAATAATAATACATAGTCAAATTCCCTACCTTTAGCTCTATGAATTGTAGAAACCAATATATTTTCCTGTTGCTTTACACAAAGATTTTCATACATATGTTTTTTAAAGGCTAGATTATTAGATAATTCTTTTATATTTAATTTAGTGGATCTACCCTCTTCTATATCTTTTAGATTATACCATCTGTTTTGAATCTCATATTCATCTATATCATATTTAAAATTAAGTGTCTCTTTAAAATCCTCATAGCCAATAAGCTTTTCACAACAATTTAAAACTTCTCCCAACCAAGGTTTAAGTACCTTGAAATTAGCTGGTTTCAAAAGTTCATGTTCAATACCTTGAGAATTCATTTGATTTGAAACCTTAAGAGCTTGGCCATTATTTCTACATAAAAGACTAATCTTTCCAGGACCTGTCTCCTTTAAATTATTTCTTATATTATAACTATATCCTAAATGCTTAAAGGATTTTAGGCTTTCCATAATAATATCCCGCTGTTTGTTGGGTTCTCTATATAATATAGCTTGTCTAATATTGTTGGTTATTTGTTTAAGATTCTCATGTTGTCTATAATTTTTATCAAACTCATAAAATTTGATTTCCCCTGAATACCTGTCTAGTATCCAATTATAAAAAGAATTAGTATCCATTTCATCAGGATCATCCTTAACTTGATAGTTATATATAGATTGGCAAGTATCTCCTAATAAGGTAAATCCACAATGGGATATACTCAATATGGTCTTTACCAATCTAGCCCTCACTCCTACCAAATCCTGTATTTCATCTATAATAATATGTTTATAATTTTTAAGTACATCTGGATTTTTACCCATAAGGTCTATAGCTATTTCTATTCTTTCATCATATCCTTTTCCAACTAAATTCATCTCAGGTTCCAAAAATTTTATCAGATAAGTAGCAAAGGAATCAAAAGTTCTAACATCTAGCATATTTAATTGATACAACGATTCATCCTCAATTACACTTTTTGCTAATCTACTATTTATTTCTCCTATGGCAGATCTGGAAAAACATAGTATCATCAACTCTTGAGGTTCCAACAATTGTTCTTCTACTGTAATATACTTAACCCTATTTATCAATGTGTGGGTTTTCCCTGTGCCAGGTCCTGCATTAACAAATATCTTATCCTCTATTGGAGCTTTTACTACCACATCCTGTTCAACCTTTTTTGTTATTAAGGGAATATTAATATCTGGCTTCTCCACAAACTTCTCTGCAACAGGGATTTTTTCTTCTTTTATTTCCACTACTATTGGCTCTACTTTTTGAATATACTCCTTAGATACATCCTTTTTCTTTCTTGGAATACTCTTTAATTTTGCAAGATTAGATATATCTTCTATTTCTTCATCTAGCGTTATAGCAACTTGGGTATTTTTTATAACATCTATGGATATATTTGGTCTACAGCTATTAAAATATTTACAGTCTATTTTTTCACATCTACACTCCCAAACCAAATCCCCATTGTTCTTCTTCACTAATCCATAAGGTATCTCCTCTTTGTTTAAAGAACATGGAGCACCTTCACTAAGTATCTCTCTTTGCAATGGTGTTAAATCCCTATTCTCATTTAATGAGCCAAAATATAGTAGTTTTTTAATCCCTTCCCGTTCTAAAACTTGAGGATGAAATTCCGTATCTTTTCCCAAAGTTCCTTTTCTTATATATACATTGCTTTTCACTTTTATATTAGAATAAATCATTTATTATCACCACTTACATATGGCAATTTATAGTAAAATTTTAAATTAGAATATTCATATTGTTCTTCATATCTATTCGATAAATGATCACTCTTTATATTTGCTTTAAATACTAAATCTTTATCTACAAAGGATTCTAATAATATATTTTCATTAGTAAAACCTTTTGTTTTTACTGTTACTATATCCAGTATATTTCTCTCTTTAGAATAATAATCCATTTTATCATCAGAAAATATAAATACTCCACTATTAGAATCATTAACCAATCCAAATTGGTATTCAATAGGTGTAGGTGTGGGCACTACTGAATCCCTTTCTATCAATGGAAAAAAGCTATTATCACTTAACAATACCCCTATGTTTTGATTTAATTTAAATTCTCCTGAATCCATATTGAGTAAAGCTGCACCTTCCGCTATATTCCATTCTGGATTTTGGGGTAGAATTACATCCATGTCTTGTCCCCATTTCTGCATTATTTTTTCGTGAAGAGGTCTTAGATTGCTACTACCCCCTACCATTATCATACCGGTTATTTCCCTCATATTCATTCCTGCTAATTTTACAGTTTTCTCTAAAAGATCTATTGCTCGATTGACATATGGATCTATTAATTCTGAAAAGGTATCTATATCTAGCGGAATACTAAAGGAACCTAAAACACCATATTTCATTAGACTAATATTTCTAACATCTTCATAGGTCAATTGTTTTTTTATCTCTTCACAATGAGTTATTAGCTTATCCTGATCTGTTTTGTCCATTTCTTCAAAAGCAATATTTAAGTTTTTCTTCTCGGCTACTTTAGCATGCACCCATTTTGCTAATAAAATATCTATATCATCTCCACCTAATTGTATACCATTGGTTGC
>JAPXKQ010000226.1:1240-3179 GCA_033809995.1 Tissierellaceae bacterium | reverse complement strand
GAAAAAATAAATGTAAACATTACTGGCGGGGATGAGAATTATATAAAAATCGAAAAAGTAGATATGATTAAAGGTAGATACCTAACGGAAGAAGATGTAAAAGGGAAAAGACCAGTATCAATTATAGATAAGGAAATGGCATTAGAAATATTCGGCAGAACAAATGTATTGGGAGAGAGTATAGATATAGAGGTTTGGGAAAGTCCAGTATCCTTGGTTATTATTGGGGTCTATGAAAAACCCAAAAGTACACTTCAGGCTATGGGAGGACAGACCCTCGGAAATATTTTTGTACCATATACTACCTTGGAAAAAACAACAGGTGGTGGTGATTTTTATTGGAATGTTGATATGAGTATAAGTAAGGAAGCAGATATAGATAATATTACTCGCAAAATGATTCGTTTGATTGAGAAAAGGCATGGTAACGAAGGAGAAAACAAATATTTTATTCAAACAGCTGAAGGAGAATTAGAATCTATAAATAAAATCACTGGGATTATAACCCTAGTAATCAGTGCCATAGCTGCTATTTCTCTTTTGGTAGGAGGAATAGGAGTTATGAATATTATGTTCGTTTCAGTTACAGAACGTACAAGGGAAATAGGTATAAGAAAAGCTATTGGAGCTAAAAGAAGAGACATATTACTACAATTTTTAGTAGAGTCCGTTATTGTATCAGGAATAGGCGGCATAATAGGGACTATAATTGGCGTAGGATTAGCCTTTGTTGTTTCAAGCTTTATTAAAATACCACCAGGTGTTTCTGTTAGCACTATTGCTATCGCTTGGGTTTTTTCAGCTGGAGTTGGTATTTTCTTTGGTATTTATCCTGCGAATAAAGCTTCAAAATTAGACCCAATTGATGCATTGAGATATGAATAATAAACCATAGTTAAAGCTGGTCTAAAGACCAGCTTTTGTTTGTCTCCCATACAATAAACCTCTGCTATGGAGGTGGAGGGAAGCTTCTTAAGCTTTAAGAAAAATGCAAGTTAACATATTAACCTAACTGTTGCTAGGTGAGTTTTTCTATGATAAGCTTTAATATACTAGATATTAATCTTGTTGGGGAGGAGATAGGAGTGGTGGCTAAGATAATGATAGTAAAGGATGAACCCATTAGCGTCTGATTTAGATTATATAAAAGATAATTGAGAAAGGAAAATGTATATGAATTCCTTATGAGTTCATTATAAAGGTGATATAATGAAGAAAAATAATGTTATATTAATATTATTAATCGTTAATCTAATTTTTAGTTCTTATCTATTTTCTAAGTTAAATAAGATTATGATTTCAATCAAGAATATTAAAGATGACACTCAATCTCTGATGTATAAGATTCATGAAACTAAAAACTCAGTTTATTATCTAAAAAAATATAATAATTGGATATCTGAAATAGATGTAGATTATGACGGTTTTGTCAATGGAAACAAAACAGTAAAGTTTTCATGGCAAATTAAGGATGCAACATCTAATTCAGATGTCACGTTTTATTATCGAAGATTAGGAGAAGATGATTATAATGTTCTACCAGTATCATTTTCAGATGAAAAATACTTTTCATTATTAGAAATTAATACTGAGGGATTAGGGCCAGATTGGTCTTTGTTTTATAAGGATAAAAAAGAACCTCATGGATTCAACTATGAAAAGATATCTCCATATACATATGAATATTATATTGAATTTAAGGAGAACGATACACATTTAATTAGTGAATTAGAGCAAAGAAATTTAAGTGAATTTGTACAAACTTATTCAACAATAGATTTACACATTAATATTGTACGAGATAAAATTAAAGATATAAATTTTGACTTATCAGAGGGTAAAGTATCACCAAAGGGTATAATCCTAGAAAAATATTACGGTAACAAAGTTATTGAAGAGAACATCAAAATTGAAAATAAGAATATTTATTGGGAGTCAC
>JAPXKQ010000226.1:0-1230 GCA_033809995.1 Tissierellaceae bacterium | reverse complement strand
TATTTGACAAATTCTCATCTTTGACAGTTATAACAAACAATAATCCTGAGGCTCAAGCATTTGCAATGAGTTCCAGGATTATCTTATTTCTAAAAATTGCGTAATGTTTTTACTTTTTTGTTGTTTTAAAAATATTTTTCATCTGTTTTATAGATACTATTTGATAGTCTGTTCTAAAACCAAAAGCCTTATGTAAATCGTCTGTTAAATCATCTCTAATATAGGTTGGAACATATCCTTCACCTTTTATTTCATAAAAGTTCATTTCCTTGAGCTTAGTAAGTATTTCATTACATGTATACCTTTCATCAAGTTTTTTCTCTAATATACGATATATAATTAAAGAGATAAAACAAGTCATAAAATGTGCTATTATCCTGTCATCACGACTCAAATATACAGGTCTAGCTTTGAATTCAGATTTCATAATTCTAAAGCATTCCTCTATTTCCCATCGTCTTTTATTGACCTTTATAATTTCAGAAGCATCATCTTCTAAATTTGTACATACAGCATAAAATCCATCATATGATTCTTCAGTAGCAATTAGTTTTGTATCTATGCTTAATTTCTCCTTCTTAGCAATTTCACCATCAGGGGTATAGGAGATCTTTCTAATAAATCTTTTGTAATCATTTTGATTGGACTTCTTTAATTTACCTGGGTCTTTATCAATTATCTTTTGTGCTCTTTCAATTTGATTATTTCTAATCTTTCGATGATAATCCCTATATTTAATGGAATAAGTAACAATTAATTTTTGTTCAAGACCATCTTCTTTAATCCATCTTTCTTTGTAAAATACCTTGTCTTTATATTTTTCTTCATCTAATACAGAAATATCATAGGTTTTTATATCATTATCTAGAGACCATCCATTCGGATCAAGTGTCCATTCCTTAAGATGCTTTTTTAATTTCTTAACCGATTGAGTAGTGATGAATGCCCTATCATCCTTATCATTGAACATTCTGTTGTCTGCAGAAGCAAGACCAGCATCAGTACACACAACAAATTTAGAGAGATTAAAATCTGATAGAATTTGTTGTTCTAATGGTGTTAGGGTAATTTGTTCATTAGTATTACCTTTATTAATACTAAAGGCCAAAGGGATGCCGTTACCATCCATAAAAAGTCCCATTTGAACAATAGGGTTTGGTCTATGTTCCTTCGACATTCCATATTGCTTTAAACCGTCTTCTTGCTCAATTTCGAAGAAATAATTAGTAC
>JAPXKQ010000225.1:0-3249 GCA_033809995.1 Tissierellaceae bacterium | reverse complement strand
TCCAAGCGGTTATAGAAAATCTGTCTCTGACGATGGATTAACAGTAACAAATACTCTCATCCCAGATGAACCTTCAGACCCAGAAGGACGTATCAGAATCATCAAAAAGGATTCAGATACAAAAGAATTATTATCAGGAGCAAAATTCAATATTGTAGATTCTAATGGTAAGGTAGTAGATACTCTAACTACAAATAGTAGAGGAGAAGCAACGTCAAAACGTCTACCAATTGGAAGATATACTATAGAGGAAGTAAATGCTCCAAAGGGATATATTTTAGAGGAAAGAGTTATTGATGAAAGAATAACCGATGGTGCCACATCAGAAGTAGTAGTTTATAACGAAAAAGAAGATGAACCTGTAAAACCAGTAGATCCAGAAAAACCTACTGATCCTACAGATCCAACGGATCCAAATAAACCAGTGGAACCAACAAGCCCAGATAAACCAAATGGACCTGAAGATGAATTTGAAAATGTAGATGGTGGAAATCCAGAAGGTGCTCCAAAACCTGATGGGGCTCCAAAGCCTGATGAGAATAAGCCTACACTTCCAAAGACAGGATATGCTGTTCAAATAGGTATAGCTATGTTAGGATTTTTACTACTATCATTTGGATTATTGTTAAGATTAAAAAACAAAAATTATTAAGCTAAACAAATTAGAATTAGTTATTTCCGAAGATGGTGCTTGACTCCAACTTTGGAAATAACTTTTTTTTAGTAAAAAGAAGGATTTTTAAAATTTATATAGAATAATTGTTATAGAATTAATTTTAATGGAGAAATTTACAATGGGTAGAAAACCTAGAATAGAACGTTATGGTGCTATTTACCATATAATCCAAAGAGGAAATAATAAAAATTATATATTTAATAATTGCCATGAAAAAATTCAACTCTTAAATATTATTGGTGAAGCAAAGGAATTATTTGATTTTTATCTTCTTGCATACTGTATCATGGACAATTATTTTCACCTAGTCATAAAAACTCACAATACACCCATTAGCAAAATCATGCACAGGATAAATACCCTTTACGCTAAATATTATAATTCCATAAACAATAGAACAGGTTCTCCTTTTAAAGGAAGATATACAAGTATAATTGTGGATAATGAGTATAATTTATTCAACTTAATTAATTATATCCACAATAATCCTGTATATGAAAACATAGTAGATTCAATTACGGAATATAAATGGAGTAGTGATGTTTTCTTTAGAATGAACATCCAGGGTCTTGTTAATATAGATTATATATTGGATATATTGTCTCAAAATAGGGAAGTAGCCATTAAAAATTACATAGAGTTGATGGATATTTACAATGATGATTACGAAGTTTTAAAACAAAAATATGACGGTGGACTTTTCTTTGACAATGGGGATAATGGTTTAGCTACTGAAGAAATTAAGCTAGGATTAGAGAAGGTATTGATGGAAGTTTGTAAAAACAAGGTAGATTACGATTTGATAAAGAAAGGCTCTAGGAAGTCATACCTAATAGAGTATAAACAAAAATACATTGAGGAATGTGTAAAGCAAGGATTTAGTCAAGGGGAGATAGGGGAGTTTATCTCTTTATCGGAAAGGACTGTAAGAAGATATACAGCCATTTAAAGGATAAACACAAAAAGACAGCCCTTACATTAATAAGTAATCATATACTCACATATAATTAATACTAAAAAGTATTAACTCTTTATTGAAATATTGAATTGACTTGTCCATTTTAAGATGCTATACTATTGAATTAATATTCAAAATATTTAAAAAGGGGGCAAAATTATGAAAAACAAGGCTTTACTATTTTGTTTATCTGCTATATTGATAGTAGGTATGTTAGCGGGGTGCTCATCAACCACATCTACGAAGTCGGACGTAATCAAAATAGGTGTATTTGAGCCAATGACAGGCGCTAATGCAGCAGGTGGTGAGATGACAGTAGAAGGAATTAAGTTGGCAAATGAAAAATTCCCAGAAGTTTTAGGGAAAAAAGTTGAATTGGTAATAGCGGATAACAAGTCAGAAAAAGTTGAAGCAGCCAACGCAGCCTCTAAATTGATTGAAAAAGATAAAGTTGTCGCTATTATAGGTAGTTATGGTAGTTCATTGTCAATGGCTGCAGGAGATATTGTTAAGAATGCTAAGGTTCCCGCAGTAGGTTGTTCACCAACCAACCCATTGGTTACGTTAAACAATGATTATTATTTCAGAGTTTGTTTTATTGACCCATTCCAAGGAACTGTAATGGCTAATTATGCATTCAAGGAATTGGGCGCAAAGAAAGCGGCAATCATTCAGGACGTGGAGAATGATTATTCTGTAGGGTTATCAAAATTCTTCGTTGATGCTTTCACTAAATTGACTGGAGACCCAAATAGTATTGTTGCCACAGCATCATATAAAACTGGGGATCAGGACTTTACAGCACAACTTACTAATGTTAGATCTTTAAATCCTGATGTTATATTTGCACCAGGGAACTATGGTGAGTCAGCATTACTTATTAGGCAAGCTAGGGATTTGGGTATGAAGATGCCGTTCCTTGGCGGCGATACTTGGGAATCCCCAGAGTTCTTATCGATAGGTGGAGAAGATGTTGAAGGGGCAGTATTCTCAACACACTTTACAGCTGAAGCACCAGTTACTGAAACATCAAAGACATTCTTAGCAGAATATAAGGAAAAATATAAAGAAGATGCTAATGCATTTGCGGCATTGGGCTATGATGCTTATTTAGTAATAATTAATGCAATTGAAAAGGCTAATTCAGTTGATTCCGTAAAGATTAGAGATGAGATTGCTAAGACTAACGGATTTGTGGGAGCGACAGGCAATATTACCCTTGACGAAAACGGAGACGCAGTAAAATCTGCAGTTATCAATAGGGTTGAAGGCGGTAAATTTGTATATTTAACAACAGTAGAACCATAAAAAAATAATTGACAATGGACAGTTGACGATTGACAATTTAAAGGCGTAAGCCGTCATTCTGAACGATAGTGAAGAATCCCATGTTTTTATAACCATCAAAGAAAGTAGGGATCCTTCATTCTTCAGGATGACAGCTGCGCTATAGTTCTTAATTATCTTTCAATTGTGCATTGTACATTGTCAATTGTCAATTGATGAAACGGGGGTATATATAATGAGCATTTCTGAGTTTATGCAGCACTTGGCAAATGGTACTTCCCTAGGCAGTCTTTATGCATTAATAGCTATAGGATATACAATGGTATAT
>JAPXKQ010000224.1:0-3259 GCA_033809995.1 Tissierellaceae bacterium | reverse complement strand
CCATTTGGTGTAGCATCTGAAAGATATAAAGGTCAAAAGGTTATGGAAAAACCTATGAATAGTGAAGAATTTACAAGATTATTAGCAGAATGGGAGAAAGAAAGGGCTAAGGCTCTTGCCAATCAATAACAAATGATATTTAGGGATGGTTTCCAGACCATCCCTCTTAATATATGGATGGAATGGGGTGAGATTATGTTTCGATATATAATAAAAAGATTTACACAATCTTTATTTACTTTATTTATTATAGTCACAGTTGTTTTTTTACTTATGCGGTTGATGCCTGAAGAAGGATATTTTGGGCCAAATTATGAAAAATTGGATTATAATCAACGTGAAGCTATATTGACTGGTATGGGACTTAGAGATCCCTTACACAAGCAGCTTATAAATTTTTATAAGCAGACATTAAAGGGAGACCTAGGCAAATCAATTATATATAGACCAAAGGTTGATATAAGTAAAATATTAAAAACTAAGATTCCTTATTCTATAAAGTTTGGTTTGGTCGCAATGGGAATATCAATTTTCTTAGGAATTCCATTGGGGATTTTGATGGCTTTAAATAGAAATAGATTTTGGGATAAATTAGGAACATCATATATAGTATTTATCAATGCAGTCCCGGCGGCGGTATATTATTTGTTTATACAAATATATGTTACAGCATTATCAAAATATTTGGTGGATAGATATGACGTACTATTCCAACTGCCTATATTATTTTCCGTTGACAATCCCTTATCATGGATATTACCAACCATTTCTATGTCCCTTGGGGGGATAGCTTATTATGCTATGTGGATGAGAAGATATATGTTAGATGAAATAAATAAGGATTATGTAAAACTTGCTAGGGCTAAGGGGTTAAAAAATTCAGGTATTATGGTTAAGCATGTTTTGAGAAATGCTTTTGTACCTATGGCACAATATTTACCAAGTGCAATATTATTTACCATAGCAGGTTCAATATATATTGAATCATTGTATTCCATACCTGGAATGGGCGGATTATTGGTTGATGCTATTCAGAGGCAGGACAATACTTTAGTGCAAGCTTTGGTTTTGATATATTCCTCAATCGGTATATTTGGTCTTTTCTTAGGCGATATTCTAATGGCAATTTTAGACCCTAGAATTAAGCTAGAGAAAAAGGGAGGTGCAAGATAGTGAGTGTAAAAATAGAAAAATTATCTGATGGAATAAATGAAAGCCTTTTTGAATTTGCAAAATATAATGAATTTGAAGCTCAAAGGGGAGGATATTCTAATTATTCATATTGGAAATCAACCATAAAGGTTTTCTCTCAAAATAAAGTTGCAATTTTATTTTTATTTTTAATGCTATTTTTACTTGTATTTACAATTTTGCAACCATATTTGCCTAACCAAAAGTCACCGACAGCTATAACTATTGATCCTAAAACCAATATGCAGCTAAGAAATCATCCACCCGATAAGGAATTCATTTTTGGAACAAACTCTATTGGGCAAGACCTTTGGGCAAGAATTTGGAGTGGTACCCGTACCTCCCTTATGATAGGTTTACTAGTTGGATTATGGGAGGCAATTTTAGGAATTATCATAGGGGCATTGTGGGGATATGTAAGGCAATTAGATAGGATAATTACAGAAATTTACAATGTTTTGAACAATATTCCAACGACAATTATATTGGTTTTATTAACGTATATTATGAGACCTAGTATAGGAACATTGATATTTGCCATGTGCATGACAGGATGGCTCAGTATGGCAAGGTTTATCAGAAATCAAATCGTGATAATAAGGGATAGAGAATATAATTTAGCATCAAGATGTCTAGGAACACCTACAAGTAGAATTATATCAAGAAACTTATTGCCCTATTTAGTTTCAGTTATTATGTTAAGACTTGCTTTAGCAATTCCAGCAGCAATTGGTTCAGAGGTTTTTTTAACTTATATTGGGTTAGGATTACCAGTTAGCATACCTTCACTTGGAAATCTAATCAATGAGGGTAGAGGGGTTATGATGGTAAAACAGTTAAGATATCAACTGATATTTCCCGCTATAGTATTGTCTCTGATTACCATATCTTTTTATATAATAGGGAACGTATTTGCAGATGCAGCTGACCCAAGAAATCATGTCTAGGAGGGAGAATTTTGAACAAAGTTCTATTAGTTAAAGATTTGGTAATTAAATTTAAATTAAGAGGTAGAGTGTTAACAGCTATAAGGGGAGCTTCCTTAGATGTTTTCGAAGGTGAGACATTGGCAATTGTAGGAGAATCGGGTTCTGGAAAGTCTGTATTTACAAAATCTTTTATGGGTTTACTTGATGGTAATGGGTGGATTGATTCAGGGAGTATATTTTATAAAGGAAAAAACTTAGCAAAATATAAAAGTGAAAAAGATTGGCTTACTATAAGGGGAAAAGAAATAGCTATGGTATTTCAAGAGCCGATGACATCCTTAAATCCATTGAAAACTATAGGTAAACAAGTAAAAGAGGCTGTAGAACTACATCGAGGAATAAAAGGGGAAGATGCTAAAAAAGAGGTATTAGATATTTTAGAAAATGTAGGCATACCTGATCCAGAAATACGATACAATCAATATCCACATGAATTTTCAGGGGGAATGAGACAAAGGGTAGTCATTGCAATAGCCATTGCATGTAGACCAAAGATTTTGATTTGTGATGAACCTACTACAGCATTGGATGTAACCATACAAGCCCAATTTTTAAATCTTCTAAAAGAATTAAAAAATAAATATAGCTTGACCATAATCTATATAACTCATGATTTAGGGGTGGTAGCAAATATAGCAGATAGAATTGCAGTGATGTATGCTGGGGATATAGTAGAAATAGGTCAATGTGAAGAAGTCTTTTACAATGGGCAGCATCCATATACTTGGGCACTATTATCATCATTGCCACAGCTGGGCATAAAGGGGCAACCCCTATACTCAATTAAGGGAACACCTCCAAATCTGTTTTATGATATTAAAGGTGATGCATTTGCACCTAGAAATGAGCATGCCTTGAAGATAGACTTTGAAATAAGACCACCGTATTTTGATGTAAGTCCAACTCATAAGGCGAGAACATGGTTATTGGATAGTAGGGCACCTACATTAGAACCACCTGAATCAATTAGACTTTTGCGCAAAGAGTGGGGTGTTAAATGATGGATAGGGAAATACTATTAGAAGTAAACAATCTACGAGTCGAATTTGGCACACGAAAAAATAACAAATTCGTAGCTG
>JAPXKQ010000223.1:0-3268 GCA_033809995.1 Tissierellaceae bacterium | reverse complement strand
CTTATTTGCTGTAAGCATTACGGAGAGTTGTCCGAGTGGCTTAAGGAGCACGCCTGGAAAGCGTGTGTACGGGAAACTGTATCGAGGGTTCGAATCCCTTGCTCTCCGCCAAAAAATATTAGGGACAGTTCTTTTTGTTCCCAGAGAACATTAAGGACCGTTTTTTTATTGCAAAATTAATTGCAGAAGCAAAATATAGAACTTGGGTACTTGTGTTATTTAGAGAATAACACTATAATTATTAACAGCAGAGGAGTGATATATTGTTGAAGGCAGTAGTAAAAGAAAGTATTAGTGTAGGTATTATATTTATATTATTAAACATTATATGGCCTGATCTTTCCTTTGGGCTAGAGGATAGCTATAGGGTTGCTGGAGATAGTCAATTTCCACCTTATGAGTATATTGATGTTGATGGTGTTTACAAAGGCTTTAATGTTGATATGCTTAAGGCTATTAGTCTAGTAACTGAATTAGAATTTAATTTTTTTCCAATGAAATGGGAGGATGCCTATTATTCTATTGAAAGAGGACAAGCGGATATAATCCAAGGTATGAAGGAATCTGAAGAAAGAAAGAGCAAGTTCCTATTCTCTGACTCCCTATTATTGAACTCCCAATCTATATTTGTTCTGGATAATAATGCTGATATAAATAATGAGAGGGATTTAAAGGGTAGAACCATATCTCTACTCAAGGAAGACATTTCTTATAATGAGATAAAAAGAAAATACAATGTAGAAATAATTGAATATGAATCTCTTGATGGGGCATTGGAGGCTTTGTTAAAAAGTGAGGTCGATGCACTTATTGGTAATACTTTGACTGTTAATTATTTAAGTAAGGAAAGGAATTCTATTGACCTCATCAAGATAATTGGTAATACTTTAAATGAACAGAGATATTGCATAGCTGTTGATAAAAATAATGAACTCCTCATAGAAAAACTCAATGCAGGTATTGCTGAAATCCAAAAAAGTGGCATGTATGATTCCCTCTATAGGAAGTGGTTTGGAGCCCCTATAAAAAATTCCAAGACCCAATACGAAACACTGTGGAAGTTTACTATAGTAATCACTTTAGGCCTGTTAACCTTGGTTTTGGTAATACAGAGTTTTAATAGAAAGCTGAAGAATATTGTGGATATAAAAACAGAGGAGCAAAAGGTCCTAATAAATGAACTTAGACGCTATGACAAACTACAATTTATGGATAAGATTATTTCATCAATTGCTCATGAGATACGAAACCCTCTGACCTCAATCAAATTGTATACTACGCAGATGAAAGATAAATTAAAGGATGAGGAATTTATTTTGGCTGCAGCCGAAGATATTCCCGATGAGATTGAAAGAATAGATGGGCTTATCAAGGAATTTATGGAATATACATCTCCAAGAAAAGCAGTTATTGAAAATTCCAATTTGTATGAAGAGTTGATGAAAACAATAAAGCTTGTAAAATTCCATTTAGGAAATATAGATCTGCTTATTGATGTCGATAAATCATACTATATTAAATTTGATACAGGTCATTTTAAACAAATTGTCTTGAATATTCTGCTTAACAGTATAGATGCAGTAAAAGAAGTAAGCCACCCGACTATTAGAATAAAGGCGACAATAAATAATGACAAAATCACTCTATCATTCAATGATAATGGTCATGGTATGAATGAAAATGATATACAGTATATATTTGAACCATTCTATACAACTAAGGAATATGGAAATGGTATAGGCATGTTTGTGGTTAAGCAGCTGGTGGATGAAAACGAGGGTATGATTTCTGCTTGTAGTCTTGGTGAAGAAATGGGTATGTCTATTATATTAGAAGTTAAAAGGGGTGAGTCTAATGAAGAATAAACTCTTAGTAATCGATGATGAGGTTAAAATCCTAAGGTCGCTGAAGTTTCTTTTAGAAGATAGTTTTGATGTATATACCAGTGATAATTCTTCAGATGCTTTAGACATATTTAAAAAAGAAAATATATTTTTGGTTCTTCTTGATTTAAGATTAAATGGGGATAATGGTTTTGAATTAATGGAGAAACTATTAAAGATACAGCCCCAGGCAATAATAATTATGATGACCGCTTATTCCAATATAGAGAATTCTATCAAGGCTATTAAGTCAGGTGCTTACTATTTTATTACCAAACCTATTAATAACGATCAACTTCTTTTACTATTACATACAGCTGATGAAAAGTTAAGGATGTATCAAAAAATCGATAGCCTTGAGGGACATCTGAAAAAGAATATTATAGGTGAGTCCCCGGCTATTAAAGAAATAAATGATATTATCCTGAGAATAAAGGATACCAATGCTACAGTCCTTATAACCGGAGAAAGCGGCACTGGCAAGGAACTAATAGCTCAAAAAATTCATAGCACCAGTAATCGAAGGGACAAACCTTATATATCGATAAATTGTGCAGCCATGCCACATGATCTGTTGGAGTCCGAACTTTTTGGTTACAAGAAAGGTTCATTTACAGGTGCTTACAAGGATGAAATTGGAATTATCAGAAAGGCTGACGGAGGAACACTCCTATTGGATGAAATTGCAGAAATGGATTTAGAGCTTCAATCAAAGCTTTTAAGATTTCTGCAGGAAAAGGAAACCAGGCAGATTGGTGATGCTATATCACACCCTGTTGATGTCAGGATAATCTGTATCACCAACAAGGATCTGAATAAAGAAGTAGAAGCTGGTAAGTTCAGAGAAGACCTGTATTATAGAATTAATGTAATAAACATTGTAGCTCCACCTCTAAGAGAGCGTATCGAAGATTTAAAATTGTTGGTCCTGTATTTTATAGAAAAATATAATATTTCTTTCAATAAAAATATTTCCGGAATTACTGATGAAGTCTATGAAATGCTTACCAACTACAGCTATAAGGGTAATGTAAGGGAATTAGAGAATATAATTCAAAGAGCCGTCCTATTAAGTGCTTCGGACTATATAGATCCTAGTGTGCTTCATATTAGTCAGACTGATATAATCAACACATCCGATATTTCCGCCATGGATTATATTAAAGTTTATGAAGGAGAAAATATAAAACAAATTGAAAAGAAAGTTATTGACTTTGCTTTAAGAAAAAACAATTATAACAGGAAGCAGACTGCCGTAAGCTTGGGCATATCGGAACGAAGCCTGAGATATAAGATCAAAGAGTATGATTTATAAGAGATTTAGAAACCCTGCAAATTTTGCATACTGCAATTTTTGCAGGGTATTTTTTTGTATTTATTAATGG
>JAPXKQ010000222.1:0-3287 GCA_033809995.1 Tissierellaceae bacterium | reverse complement strand
CTATATGGATGAAGCTGTGGAAGCAGATAGGATATTGGTTATGTCCCAGGGAGAAATAGTACTAGAAGGAACTCCCAAAGAAGTCTTTAGACAAGTTGAAAAGGTAAAAGAACTTGGGCTTGATGTTCCACAAGTTACTGAATTGGTTTATGAGTTACGAAAAGAAGGCATAGACATTAGAGATGATATATTATCCGTAGAGGAGTTGGTGGATTTAATATGTTAATAGAAATTAAAAATTTAAGCTATATATATAATTCCAACACTCCATTTGAAAAAAAAGCGCTGGATAATATTAATTTGGAAATTAATGAAGGAGACTTCATAGGACTTATTGGTCATACTGGATCTGGTAAATCTACATTAGTACAACATTTAAATGGTCTCATGAAACCTACTTCTGGCAGTATTGTTGTAGATGGTGTAAATATTACAGAGAAAAATGCAAACCTAAAAGAAACTAGACAAAAAGTAGGTTTAGTATTTCAATATCCTGAACATCAATTATTTGAAGAAACAATTTATAAAGATATAGCTTTTGGACCTAAAAATTTAGGATTAAAAGATGAGGAATTAATTGAGAGAGTAAAAAGCTCAATGGAATTAGTTGGTTTAGATTATGAAGCCCTAAAAGATAGATCGCCTTTTGAATTAAGTGGTGGACAAAAGAGAAGAGTGGCAATTGCAGGGGTCATTGCAATGAAACCAAAGGTATTGATATTAGACGAGCCGACTGCTGGATTGGACCCAAGTGGTAGGGATGAAATATTAGATGAGATAAAGGGACTATATTTAAAAGAAGGGATAACTATAGTTTTAGTTTCCCATAGTATGGAAGATGTTGCAAGGCTGGCAAATCGTATATTTGTTATGCATAGAGGCAAAGTAATTATAAATGATACTACTCGAGAAGTCTTTAAAAGAGCAACTGAATTAGAAGAAATCGGACTTGGAGTTCCTCAAATTACATCTTTTATGAGAAGATTTAAATCTAAAGGACATGAAGTTCGTGACGATATATTAACAGTGGAAGAAGCTAAAGAAGAAATACTAAGATTTTTAAGGAGAAATAAAAATGCTTAAGGATATAACAATAGGTCAATATTTTCCTGGGGATACTATTATCCATAGACTAGACCCTAGAATAAAGATTATTATCATAGGTTTATTTATAGCTTCTTTATTTTTTATAAATAGTTTTTATCCATATATTTTTATAGTTTTGTTTATTGGAACTGTAATTAAAATAGCTAAACTACCTTTAAAATTTATATTAAAAGGATTAAAACCTTTATATTTCATTATATTGATAACCCTTTTGATAAATATTTTTATGACTAAGGGGGAAGTTCTATTTAATATTGGACCACTAACAGTAACTAGAGAAGGTTTATCAATGGCTATATTTATGGCACTAAGATTGATATTTTTAATAACAGGAACTTCTCTATTGACATTGACAACATCACCTATTGCATTAACTGATGGGATTGAAAAACTATTGTCACCATTTAGGGTAGTTGGGTTACCAGCCCATGAACTAGCAATGATGATGACCATCGCATTGAGATTTATACCTACATTGTTGGAAGAAACAGATAAAATAATGAAGGCACAAATGGCAAGAGGTGCTGATTTTGAATCTGGAAATATCTTAAATAGAGCAAGAAATCTTGTCCCACTTTTAGTACCTTTGTTTATCAATGCATTTAGAAGAGCAGATGAATTAGCAACTGCAATGGAGGCAAGATGTTATAGAGGTGGAGAAAATAGGACTAGGTTAAATGAATTGAAATTGAAAAAGTTTGATATAGCCATACTCTTATCTCAAATAGTATTTTTTGGACTTATAATATCTACTAGGTATTTTTTGTATTAAAATGAGAAATATAAAACTTACCATAGAGTACGAAGGCACAAATTATTCGGGCTGGCAATATCAAGAGAATGCGATTTCGATTCAACAAGTAATAGAAGAAGCTATAGAATCTATCACAGGCGAAAAAGTAAAATTAATAGGCTCAGGTAGGACAGATGCTAAAGTACATGCACTACATCAAGTTGCTAATTTCTTTACCAATTCAAATATACCAGGTGATAGATTTAAATATGCGTTGAATATAAAATTACCAGATGATATAACTATTATTGACTCCCTAGAGGTAGATAAAGATTTCCACTCAAGATTTAGTGCAACCCATAAGAAATACAAATATTTGATATATAATGGAGAAATGCCTAGAGCATTATATAGAAATTTCTCCTACCATATTAAAAATGAACTCAATCTGGAAGAAATGAAAATTGCCTCACAGTATTTTGTAGGAACACATGATTTCAATTCCTTTATGGGATCCAGGTCTGTGGTTAAAAGTACTATCCGTACTATTTACGAAATAAAAATTGAGAAAAACAATGAAATTGTTCAAATTTCCATTGATGGAGATAGCTTTTTAAGAAATATGGTTAGAATAATGGTCGGAACATTAGTCGAAGTAGGTCTTGGAAGGAGAAATAAGGAAGATATAAAAAAAATTATGGAAGAAAGAAAGCGGATAGCGGCAGGACATACAGCTCCACCCCAAGGACTGTTTTTAGAAAAGGTATTCTATGACTAAAAATTTCGTCCTTGACTTCTGAAACAAAAATGAATTTAAAACAGCCTTTAGTCTTTGTAAATACTTGGACATGGGCTGTTTTTTGCTGTCTTCACGTATAGACAAAAAGTTTTTTATTAGCTAGAATATTATTGAAACAGTAATTGATAATATAAAAAATTTAAGATAAAAGGGATGAACCGTATGAAAGGTCTGCAGAATAGAAAATATGTCTTCTGTTTAGTTATGCTAACATTCTTAAGTTCCTGTTCTCCTTTGCATGTTGCAAACGATATCCATCCATTGGATGAAGGGGACAAGCTGGTAGTTTATACATCCCATAAAAAGGAAGTCTATGGCCCAATTATTAAAGAATTTGAGGAACGAACCGGGATATGGGTACAAATCGTTAGTGGCGGTACTACAGAAATCTTAAAACAAATTGCAGATGAAAGTAAAAATGTAATTGGTGATGTTATGTTCGGTGGAGGTGTAGAAAGTCTGGAAGCTTATAGCGAATATTTTGCACCTTATACATATAGCCAGGAAGATATATTAGAACGGACTTATAAATCTAAAAATAACAAGTGGATAGTTTTTTCACAATTACCAATTGTATTAATATACAACAATAAACTAGTGTATGAGACATCGGCTCCACAGGGATGGAATGACTTATTACAAGAAAGG
>JAPXKQ010000221.1:0-3302 GCA_033809995.1 Tissierellaceae bacterium | reverse complement strand
GAATTAAAGGATAAAAATACAATTAGGGTTATAGTAGAAGCAGGAGAGCTACAATTAAAGGTAATAGATAATAAGTAATAAGTAATTAGGCAGTAGGCAATAGGTAATAAGTAATAAGTAATAAGTAATAGGTAAGAGCTAAGAGTGAAGAGTTGAACAACACCGAAGGTGCCATCCCGACCGTAGTGGAGGGATCTCCTCATTAACACAAAAACGGATTCTATAAAAAGAATCCGTTTTTATTATGTAACCGTGCACCTGGCTTTGGCAGTCCTATTCCGAGCGTTACCTAAACAGTTAACTCGGGCCAGGCTTCCCCACGGCACACGAAAAATTTCACTTATCGCTGCTTCCTTCCGGACCTGACGAGGTTCATGAGTTTCCGTTGCGTGGGACCCAACCGTCAACGCCACTTATCCAGGGCAGACCTCACAATAGAGATGCCTAGGCCAGGAGTTCAATCCTGCTATAGCGGTTTGCAGGTTATAGGGCACCGCTACCTCCCCATCTAGCACGGCAAAAATTTTCTAATGGCGGAGAGAGAGGGATTCGAACCCTCGAGACGCTATTAACGCCTACACGATTTCCAGTCGTGCGCCTTCGACCAACTCAACCATCTCTCCATGTTAGCACCACAGATATTTATTATAGCTTAAAATTTAATTCATGTCAACCAATTTACCTTAATCAAAAAAGGATAATTGTTCCGTTTCTGTAGAAGAAAGGTTAGAAATTGTTAAACCTATAAACGGGACAAATCAAAGCACACTTTGTCCAGTTTAACCATTTAATTAGATGAACCATTACTTCCAAACATCTTTCTACACAAATTAATTTGATTAATTAAATCTATGATATAATATTAATAGAATATTTTGAAAAGAGGGTACAAAATGAATAAGGTTATTGGGATAGGAGCATTAAATGAAAATACAAGAGAATTCTATGAAAATACTTTAAGGGATATCTTAGGCGATAAATTTGTAATAAAATCTTATAACTTTAATAGGTACAATAATGGATTATTAGATGTTGATATCCTTCTTATATCTACACCCCTGATGATAAATGGGGTAAAAGACTATTTAAACAAAGACACTAGATTGATCGTTATGAGCAGAACTTTTACTAAAGAAGCTTTTGAGATCTTAAGGATTATACCCAAGGGAACAAAAGCATTATTAGTTAATAATGGAATAGATGTAACTTATGAAACCATATCCCTTATTTACGCATTAGGATTTGAACTTGAATTGTACCCATATTATCCAGGGGTTGAGGAGAGAGACGATATAGAAGTAGCAATTACCACTAATGAAATAAAAATTGTACCTAAACATATTACTAAAGTATACAATTTAGGTCACATGGTTTTTACCATGAGCACTATGGTGGACCTATTAAATGAATTAGATATTGAGGATGCAGAAAAAGACAAAATTTTACATAGATATCAAGGGGAAATTATACCTGAAGAAAAAGGGGTTCAGGCATTAGTAGGTTATAACACTACAATAAAAAGATCAATGAATACAATATTAGATTTAATAGGTGACGGTGTCATTGAAACTGATAATTTTGGAACAATCGTATCAATGAATAAAAGGGCAGTATCTTTGCTTCACATTGAAGAAAGGTTAATCATTGGTAAAAACATTGTAGAAATTATAGATATTGATATCACTCAGGTAGATGAAAATGGAGAGATAAACAATCTGTTATTAAATCATAAAAAGGAACATCTTATTATTAATTTGAAACCCATAAAAGTATTTAGCAATAAAATGGGGAATGTGATTACAATTAAGGATGTTACAGAGCTAAGGAATTTAGAAGAACAAGTAAGAAGAGATAAGGCAATTAAAGGTCATGTAGCAAAGTATACCTTAGATAGTATAATAGGCAATAGTGAAAAGATATTAGAGACTAAAAAAATAGCAAAAAAAATGGCAGCTACAGATGCTTCAATACTAATTGTTGGAGAAAGTGGGACAGGTAAAGAATTATTTGCTCAAGCTATCCATAATTTATCAAGGAGGAAAAGCTTCCCATTTGTAGCTATAAACTGTGCAGCTTTACCAGAAAATTTAATAGAAAGTGAACTCTTTGGATATGAGGGGGGCTCTTTTACAGGAGCTAGAAAAGAAGGGAAAACTGGGGTTTTTGAAGAAGCCCATCTGGGTACTTTGTTTTTGGATGAAATAGGGGATTTACAATTAAGTATGCAAGCTAGACTGCTGAGGGTACTTCAAGAAGGAGAAGTAGTAAGAATAGGAAGCAATAAAATAAGAAAAGTAGATGTTAGAATAATTTCAGCTACAAATAAGGATTTAAACGAATTAGCTGAACAAGGTAAGTTTAGATGGGATTTATACTATAGGATAAACGTATTCCCCCTAAAGATTCCGGCCTTAAGGGAAAGAAAAGAGGATATTGAACTAATCTTTAAGCATTTTTTAAAACAATTTGATAAAGGTAAAGAAGTAGATGATAGTATCAAAGGAATATTAAAAAATCATAATTGGAATGGCAATATAAGAGAATTAAGAAATCTAGCCGAGTATTTAAGTGAAATGGGTTCAAATCCCATTGTAAAGGAAGATTTACCCTTTAATTTTTTAAGCAATGAATACAAGGAAGACCAAATTAACAAAGAAAAGTTGGAAATCCTAAAAATAATTTATATGCATATGGTTGAAAAAAAGAAAATAGGGAGGAAAAATTTATCCTTGCTTTTAGAGGATAAAGCAATATACTTAACTGAAAGAGAAGTAAGAAACATATTGATTAACCTAGAAACAGAAGGGTATGTTCAAATAGGTACAGGTAGGCAAGGAACTAGACTTACTGAAAAAGGTATTAAGCTTGCAGGAGGATAGTATAAATAAAATTTAATGGTAAAATATTAGAATTAAATTTCCAAGTGGAAGAACATGATATTATTATTGAATAAATGGGATAAAAATATTGCTTTTGCATATTTTTATCCCATTTATTTTTGAAAGATTATTAGTTGATTTTGGCTAATCAAATAACTATCAGTTTCTTGGCATATATCTTGCAATAAAAAGTGATTAAGTAACAATCATAGTAAAAAGGAGGGACAAAAAATTCATATGAGTATAGAAAAGGGGGGTTACATGAATACAGAAAAGATAAAGAATCTTAGCAAGAAATATTACGACAGAATTGTTGAGATTAGACACAGAATTCACATGCATCCAGAACTTGCATTTCAGGAGCATGAGACATCAAAACTTATAGCTAATGAGTTAATGAGTATGGGAATAGAAGTACAAAAG
>JAPXKQ010000220.1:0-3327 GCA_033809995.1 Tissierellaceae bacterium | reverse complement strand
TAGGAAGTGTTACCAAGAAGGGTAAGGAAAAAGCTCCTAAAGAAGAAGTCGAAGAAACTGTTGATGATAAAAAAGAAGAAGACAAATAAAAAAAGAGCATAAAAAGGGCTTTACCATAGGGATTTATAACTCTAAAAAATTGGCATAGTCGGTTTAGATATCGGCTATGCCGTTTTACTTTCTTTGCTAGACCATCCCTTATCTTTTGGACTATCTTCCATGTGCTTTCATCTATTATAGCTTCATGGGTATTTTCAAAGATAAGCCAATCCTCAGGGTCATTGTCAATTGAGGGAGAGTCTATCAATGCCCATGAATTCCACTATACCAAAAGTGATTTTGATGGGGATGACTTTACTGCAATAAAAAAATCTACAGGAAAAGAAAGAAAATGTATAATAGCAAATGACAATGTATTTGCAGGGTGTTCACACCTACATCTGTGAGGTAATATTGACTTTGCTAAAAACCATATAAAAACATGTAAAAATTTTTCTTTATTGTAATTTAATAAAGACTATGTTATTATATTCAATAATTGAATATTAATTATTTAGGTTCATAAGATTAATAGGGAAATGGGTTTAAGTCCCATGCAGCCCCCGCTACTGTAATTGATGACGAAATCAACGTATATACCACTGGAGAAATCTGGGAAGGTGTTGATTAGGATGATTCATAAGCCAGAAGACCTGCCTATATAAGTTGTAAGCAACCTTCGGAGGGAAGGAGAGCGATATTTTTATGCATATTTAACATATATATTTATGAAAATATTAGATTCCCTGAGGTTACTTAGGGAATTTTTTTTATGACCTAACCCAAGACTTTGAGAAAAAGGAGTATTTATTAGGATGATTTTAGGAGAAGAAAAGAACGTTAGAAGGAAACTTAACAAGATAAATCCAGAAGATACAATGGTTAGCCTATTTATCATTCTATTTTACATATCATCAATAAAAACTTATAGACTACTAGCTGTAACTGGAATATTAGTTATTATTTACTCAGTTATAACTTGTGAGGATAAATTTTTTATTAGGTTAACCAAACCTGTAATACCCTTTGTTCTACTTATGCTCTTGCCAATAATAATACGATTAATTGTTTATAGAAGCCTAGAAGATATTGATTTTACAATCATCATTGTATGTAAAGTTTTAATCTCCTCCATATTGCTAGGTACAATAGTTTCTAAGCATTCAGCTTTATATATGGTTGATGGGATATTAAACATTGGTTTACCACAGATTTTTAACAGAATACTAGCTCTTACCTTTAGATATTTTCATATGATTGATGAGGATATAAAGAAAGGTAATAAAGCATTAATCAGTAGAGGAATTAATGAAAGGCGAGGCTTTTCTTCCCTTAGTATTTTTGGGGAATGGATTGGAGGCTTTTTCCTTAAAAGTAGCAACCATAGCGATATGGTTTTCAATGCTATGAAGTCTAGAGGGTTTCAAGGAGAGGGAAGAAATAAGAAATTTAATAACAAGGAATTAATTCTTAAATCCTCTATGTTAGCCCTGTTCTTATTAGCAATTTTAGTTATTGATAGGAAGGTGTAAAATGGCAGTAAAAATTCAAAACTTAAGTTTCTTGTATCCAAACTCCCGAAGGGGCCTACAGGATGTTAATTTAAATATAAAATCTGGTAGAAAAACAGCAATATTAGGTGTAAATGGTAGCGGAAAATCAACTCTACTCTATCACCTAAATGGTATTAGCCTAGCTCAGGCAGGCTCAGTGGAAGTATTAAACATGAATGTAGAAAAGAAGAATTTGGGGGAAATTAGAAGACAAGTAGGCTTTTTATTTGATTATCCTGACCACCAGTTATTTTCTACAACAGTATATCAAGATATAAAATTTGGTCTTGATAACTATAAGTATCCTGAAGGGGAAAAGAAAGCTCTTATAAGAAAAGTTGCTGAGGACTTGAAAATAAATGATTTACTAGAATACCCACCATATCAATTGAGTTTAGGTCAGAAGAAAAAGGTGGCAATAGCAGGCTTAATTGTATTAGAGCCTAGTATTATCCTTTGTGATGAGCCATTTTCTGGACTGGATGGCTATACATTAATTTACTTTAAAGAATTATTAGATTATTGGGTAGAACGTGGAAAGACAGTGATTTTTTCAACTCACGATGTGGATTTAACCTATGAGTGGGCAGATGATGTAGTCATTTTAAAAGATGGTAAGGTAATAAAAACTGGTACTACATCAGAGATTCTGACTAATGAAGAAATTTACAAAGAGGCAGACTTAGTAAAGCCAATGCTTTATGATTTGTTTGCAGACAAGAAAGAAAAACCTAGAAGTATAGAAGAAGCAAAGAAGTGTTTGTCTAAGCATGATTTAAAGCATAATGCTTTGAATACATAAATATGTAAAAATAAAAGGAGGAAAAAAGATGAAATTAAAGAATGTATTACTAATTTTAGCTTTATCAATGTTTGTGATTTTGGGAGGATGTTCTAAACCTGTTGATAATCATGACGATGACCATGATCACAACCATGGCCATGAAGAGGAACATTCCCATGGAGAAGAAGGACATGCTCATGGGGAATACGAATGGATAGGAGAATTTGAATTAAAAGCAGGAAAATACTTATTCCATTTTGGTGCAAGTCCAGACGAGGCTATGGATGTAGGATTTATTAAAATGGGGGATAATGTTACCGATTTAGATCACCATGCATCTCATCTAATGGTAACAGAAAAGGAAACTATAAAACAAGACAGTGAATTTGAAGCCAAACCAGACTATGCATATACTTTTGAAATGAATGAAGATCATGGACATATTAATTTTACAATTGCAGAAGATGGAACCTATGCAATAGTGACAGAACATTTCCCAAGTGAAAGTAATATGCAAATTTTCGATAAAAATCAAGTAGAGATATTACCTGTAAGGGAGCATGAAGGAGAAGGTCATAGCCACTAGTCTTGGCTAAAGAATATATGAAGAGGTGAAGATATGCATTTAGCTGATGGGGTTTTAAGCACCCCAGTAATTATAGCCACATATGGAGCGTCCATAGGTGCTTTAGCAATTGCCGCTAAAGGTATAGAAGAGGAAGATATTCCTAAAATTAGTTTGATGAGTGCTACTTTTTTTGCCGCATCTTTAATATCTATACCAGTACCACCTACCTCAGTACACCCCTTACTATGTGGTTTAATTAGTTGTTTGTAAAATGCTGTAACCCTTGAAACCAAAGGGTTTTAGCAGTATATTTTTATTGTTTTCCCCCTCTAAATAGTGTAAAATATAGTTGACAAATCCAATTTTTCCACAAAAAAAGGAGG
>JAPXKQ010000219.1:0-3414 GCA_033809995.1 Tissierellaceae bacterium | reverse complement strand
GATTCCAAAGTGAAGAAAACTTTCTCGGAAGAATACCTCTACCTGATAGATTATCCGGTGTTGTACATATGGCAACAGGTACAGGCAAGTCATATGTAATGTTTGCAGTGGCTTATTTATCTATTATTTTAGGTAAAGTCAAAAGAGTTCTTGTTCTTGGACCTTCTTCAACAGTTATTGAAGCGGGATTAACCGGAAAATTCAGAGAATATCTTTTTGGAGAAAGAGGTTTGGAGCTTAAACAAAACCTTCCTCAAAAATATCGTAATATTAATGTTAACCTTCTTAATGAGAACGACCCGATTGTTGATTATTCAATTGTAATTGAAAACATTAATTCAATATATAACAAAGATAGAAATTCAATAGGCGATACACTTTTTAATAATACAGAGGAAGTCTTGGTTTTAAGTGATGAAGTTCATCATGCATATTCTCATTTAAAATATACTGGAATAGGAACTGCTACCGTTGAAGAAGGAGGGACTGGAGATACAAGAGATGAAAGGTTATGGATGAAATTTATCCGTGAGGAAAAGAAAATAAAAAGACATATTGGTTTTACCGGAACTCCTTATAATCAAGATGATTATTTTTGTGATGTAATATACAGCTATTCTATAAAAGAAGCAATAGAAGAAGGTATCATTAAAAAAATAGACCCAATAATTAAAACTGGGTCTGATGATGGTGACGTAAAACTTACACAGCCGCAGAAATATGAACACATTTTAATAACTCATTATGCAAATAAAAAGAAGTATTCATATAAAGATAAAAAGGGACAACCTTGTTTAAAGCCTATTACAATATTTATTAATAATACTCAAGCAAGTGCAGAAAGGAATACAGTAGAATTTATTAAAGAACTTGCTTCTTATTTAAGAGATAATTTTAATGATTATAAAAATATGTCTGTATCAGAATTAAGGGAAATTGCCTCAGAAAAAGTAATATGTGTAATAAGCAAGCCAACAGACAATGATTATAAGGAAAAGTTAGAGAATATCGAAGAAATTGATTCTGACAAGCCAGGCGGAAAGGTTGAATTTGTATTTGCAGTAAACAAATTGTCTGAAGGTTGGGATGTTGATAATGTATATCAAATTGTCCCAATGGAAGAAAGAGTATTTAATTCTAAATTGTTGATATCTCAGGTTTTAGGTAGGGGTTTAAGGCTTCCGAGAAATGTCCCCCATGCATTAATTGTTCAAAATTACCCGGTTGTAACAGTTACAAATCATGAAAAATTTGCAGACCATATTAAAGAATTAGTTGATGCCGTAACTCTTTGCGAAACAAGGTTTACATCAGAAGTATTTAAAAACGAGCAACAAGAAAGATATAAGAATCACTTTAATGTATTTAATATAGATTACAATCCTGTACCTAAATTAGTTGAAACAAAAAAGGATAACGAAAATGTTCAGGATAGAAGATTGATACTGGCAAATACAAAAGAAAAATTGGGATTGGATGTTACCTATTTAAGCGGAGAAAAACATTTTGAATTAAAAAGAAATTATTATACTGTTGATGAAATAGCGTCTGAAATAGCTCAAAGGTTTTCAACAATTATATATGAAACTAATAACTTTGACTTTGGAAATGGATTTGTATATGACAAGTTGCCAGAGTATGACGACATTGAACAAGTAATTTTATTCGCAATGAAAGAATCTGGTATAGAAGGAAGAAAACTCTCTGAGCAAAACAAGAAACAAGTAGATCTTTACTTTAACCAATTTATACCAAGAGGTCGCAAAAAACAAATCATGACTAATGTTGAAGGGGATATTAAACCTATATCAACAAAATATATGGATTCTTCAAGTGCCCGTTCCGGTGATGTGGCAAATTACAAGAGTATTTTCATATCAGAAGATTATCTAAACGAATTGGATGAAGAAAACTTATTTGTTTTAAAAGATTTAAAGCAAAGAGATAAGGTAACAAGCAAACAATTAAGCTTATACTCTATGAACTTGCAGCTTAATGATTATGTAAGACAATTGTTTGAGCAGTATAGAGTATATGTAGTAAACCAATCTTTGTTTAAAACACCACAAAATTTGGTTATTGTTTCTCATGACCCGGAAAGGGATTTTATTATAAAGCTTGTAAATCATTCAAGATATATTGACGCATGGATTAAATCAAGAGACATGGGTTTTTATAGTCTTAATTATGAATTTTGGAAGGGCGGTAAAGATAGGACAAGAAGAAGCTTTAATCCTGACTTTTTTATTAAGATTAAATTGGATAAATATATTAAACAATTAGAAGATAAGAATTCAAAATATACTGATAAACTTTATAAGTTACAAGATGATGGCATTAGGGAAATAATTTGTGTGGTAGAAATCAAATCGGATGATGACCATGAAGAAGTAACACGTGCAAAGGAAAAAGCCGGGAAAGAACACTTTGAATTATTGAATAAGCGCCTATTAAGTATAAATAGCTTTAATTTACCTGAAGAATTCAGAAGCAGTACATCACAGCATTATATTTTTGATTTGCTTCGTCCTGAGTTTTACAATAGATGGTTTGCTAATTTAAAGATTGGGAATTTTAAAATTTAATAAGATTAGCCTGTTAATTCTCAGGTAATCAGTAATCACTTAATTCATGAAGATTAAGATAATTATATTTAATTGCGGCGTAGCTAATGATTGATAATGAAAGGGTTTGTTTCTATGATTGAATTATTGGAGAATATTTATATAATAAAAAATCTATATGATTATGGGGTGTCTAACATTCCAAATGAAAAAGGTATTTATATGGTCTTGAAACCTAAAAAAATGAGTATTAATATTTTATCTACCACAACTGCTATAGAAAAATACGAAGATAAAAGCATGATATATGATGCAATCAAGCTAAATACAAAATATGAAAGAACTGATAAAACTGTATTATATATAGGAAAAGCAGGTGATAATAATAAATTAAGAGGAAGAATAAGACAACTGGTAAGGTATGGTTATAGAGAAGTGGATAACCATAGAGGAGGAAGAGCTATTTGGCAAATTGAGAATAATAAAGATTTGCTTATTGGATACTTCTTGTGCAATAGTCCAGAGTCTAAAGAAAAGGAACTTTTAAAAATATACAAAGGACAGTATGGTGTATTGCCACTCGCAAATTGGAAAATCGGATAGATGAAGACTCTATGTATCTGACACAAAGATATTTAAATTTCTCTTTTTTTCTTAGGATTAGATAATAATATTTTCCATATAAGTAGCATTGTAAAAAACTAAATTTTAAAAGTATATTATTGGAGGATGAGCATGTTATTTTCTCAGAAAATAGGTAAAAAACCAATAAAAATTGACATTCAAATCGATTCAATGGATGATGATTTAAGAATTGCGTTGTGGAATAAATTACATGTTTATATCTGGG
>JAPXKQ010000218.1:0-3424 GCA_033809995.1 Tissierellaceae bacterium | reverse complement strand
AAATCATAAACCATTATTAACCGCAGATGATTTTGGATATATCTCAAATATAGTACCCTCCACGTATTATATGGTTGGTACAGGAGACTTTGCCCCAGGCCATAGTTCAAAATTTTTTGTTGATGAAAGATATATAAAACTTTGTACTAGGACGATGGCTTTGGCTGCCTTGGAGTATTTGAATGATAGTAAATTAAATCGTAATAAGTGATTTCATTGTTTAATTTATGTTATAATTAAATAACAACTAAATGTTTGATTATCAAGAATAGGTGAGAGAAAGTGAATCTAAAAATTAATGTAGACGCAGCTTTAAATTATAACAGTAGGCCACAAAGAGTCAGAGTCTCATCAGAAGCGTGGGTTGCTGAAAATATTTATTGCCCCAGATGTGGGGAAGATCGTATTAAAAGATTACCCAATAATAGGCCAGTTGCAGACTTTACCTGCCCTGTATGCAATAATATATTTGAACTCAAGAGCAAACAGGGAAAGATTGGATCAAAGATAAATGATGGTGCATATCAAACAATGATAGAAAGGATAATGTCAAATACAAACCCTGATTTCTTTTTCTTGACATATAATAAGGATCAACAATTAGTAAAAGATTTCATTGTCGTATCTAAGCATTTTTTTATACCAGATATAATTGAAAAAAGGAAGGTACTCCCTGAAACCGCCCGAAGAGCAGGTTGGGTAGGTTGTAACATACTTATAAATAGAATTCCTAACTCTGGACGTATTTACATGGTTAAGGATCACAAAGAAATGCCTTCAAGTGAAGTTATTAGAAATCTTAACAAAACATCGTTCTTAAGTGGCACGGACATTCAAGCAAAAGGTTGGTTACTTGATATCATGAATTGTGTTGATAGAATAGATGGCTCATATTTTGAACTTTCTGAAGTTTATTCCTTTGAAAATGAACTAGCGATGAAACATCCAAATAATAAACATGTTAGGGATAAGATAAGACAGCAGCTTCAATTACTAAGGGATTATGGATATATAGAATTTATAGGCAAAGGAAAATATCGTAAGATTGAATGAAGAGTATCTTAATGAGAAATTAAATATTTGTATTACTTATTACCATCTGATAATATTAAATCAGATGGTAATTTTTGTATCTAGAATCAAAGGAGGAATTCCATGGATTTTGGACTTTATGAAAAACTATTAGATAAAGAACTAGAAGATCAAATATCTGAATTACACAATGAAAAAAGAAAAGTGGACAAAAGTGAATCCGCTAGAGTATTGGGCACAGCTCATTACAAGATATTAAGAAAAATCTTATATGAAAAGAAAGAGGAAGAAAAGATTGATTTTGTAAGAAAGTTGAACAAGGAAATAGGTAGTGAAATAATCTGTGATGGTGATATGAAATTCCTAGAACTATTGGTTGTTCATGAGAATAAAGACATATTAAAACAATTAGTTAAAGATAGACCAAAAACATCAATTTCTTCAAGTACTTTGTTTACTGGCTATACTGGACCTACTCTTGAAAGTGAATTACGTAGGGAAATCAGAACTGCAGATAGAATTGATTTTATCGTATCCTTTATAAAATATAGTGGGTTAGTACTTATTTATGATGATCTAGTGGAATTTACTAAGGATAAAAGGCTTAGGGTTATAACAACATCATACATGGGTGCATCAGATTATAAGGCTATTCTCAAATTATCTGAATTACCTAATACTGAGGTTAAAATTTCATATGATACTAATAGAACTAGATTACATGCAAAAGCATACTATTTTGAAAGAAATACTGGATTCAGTACAGCTTATATAGGTTCATCTAATATTTCAAATCCTGCCTTATCTAAAGGACTTGAATGGAGTCTTAAGGTTTCAGAATATACTTCTAAAGATGCTGTTGATAGTATTATAAAAACCTTTGAAACCTATTGGAATGATGATGAGTTTAGGACCTTTATTCCTGACAATGTTGAGGATAACAAAGAATTAAAGGATGCCTTAGCTAAAAAGGATAAGGAAGATAGTCAGTATGTATTCTTTGACTTAAAACCATATTCCCATCAAAAAGAAATCTTGGAAGACCTTAGAGTTGAAAGAGAAGAATATGATTCCCATAAAAATCTTGTTGTAGCTGCAACAGGGGAACGTGTCATAATAGTGATGGGTGCAATAAATACTTTTAAATCAAGGGTTTCAGGAACTTTAAACAAATATAATTCATGCATTGCTTGAGTAATTAGGAGTTAATTGCTGTAAGCAGTGCATGAAGAAAGAGTAATATTGATTTTTTAGCAATGTTACTAATCTAGTATATTTATATTGGAAAAGTCTATTTCATATATAAATTAAAGAGTTCAGATAAAGGGAGCTATATGTAAATGAGTTATAAAAATTCACAATATGAACGTGTCAAAAAACTTATTGAAAATAGCAAAATTTTTAACAATGATAGTGGAAATGGAAAATTTAGAAATAAGCACTATGAATTTGTTTTAAGTAATAGTAAAAATAATCTCTTTGATCCAGTACGGGATAATATACTAGATTATTTTAAAAATAACGATATTGCTTGGTGGAATGGAGAACTTACTAATCATACCCTTTCATCACAAGTAGCATGTTTGAATCATTTATTTCCAATACGAGAAAATAAAAATTCAGTTTTATCTATGGTAAGAAACTTTTATCCTGATATAGTTGATATCTTACTCATTCCAACTGACAAATATAAACCTGCCTATATTCAATTTGAGGCTGTTAGTAATGTTGACCATTTAAATGAAAAGAACTTAATAAGAGGTAGAAATTGCACATCGATTGATGCTTTGATTTATGGAAAATATAAAGATGGGAAGAAAATACTTATTGTACTAGAATGGAAATATGTAGAGCTATACGGTAATGAAGATAAAGCTTCTGGTGAAAGTGGTGCAACACGAAAGAAACGTTATAATGAATTAATAAACAACTCACAGCAATTAGAAACAGAAGATTATAATACATTCTACTATGAGCCCTTTTATCAGCTTATGAGACAAACACTTTGGGCTGAACAGATGATTGCTCAGAGTAAGGATGAAATTATTAAGGTGGATGATTATATCCACATCCATGTTATTCCTATAGCCCAGAACCTAAGTCGTGAAAAGAGTAGATTTCTTGATACCTTGTTCTACAAGTTTTCTTCCCTAGATTCTTCAAAGGTATTTTCAGACACCTTTGGAGCTACTTCCATTGCTGTAATTACAGACTTCTTCTCTATAGATGACATTAATAATATGCCTTTAGAAGATCTAGCGGAAATTTTAGTAGATAAAGGTAAAAACAAATTTACTGATCCAGAGCGAATTGCAAAGGATCTAAAAGCAGCCGCTAAGAGTTCTTATCGTTTATCTAAAACCGTAAGCGATTCAATTAATCAACTACTAGC
>JAPXKQ010000217.1:0-3452 GCA_033809995.1 Tissierellaceae bacterium | reverse complement strand
ATAAAGAGATGGGAAGAAATTAAAAAAGATTCATCTCAAAAATGGCAAAATATAAAAACGAACTTAGCTAATAGCTGGAGTTCTATGAAAGAGGATACTATTACTAAAGCTAGAGAAATTAAAGAAAATGTTACTAAAAGATGGGAAGATATAAAGATATCTACTTCTGAAAATTGGGAAGCAGTTAAAATATCTGTATCTAATAGTATTAGTAAAGTAAAAAGTAAAATATCAGAAGGAATAGAAAAGATAAAAGAATGGAATGCCACAAAGGTAAAAGAAAAGGTATTTAGTATTGTGGAAAAAGTAAAAAGAGTATTTTCAGGTGGGGGAGCAGATTCTAACTTTAGCGGAACTAGCTTCTTCCAAGGTGGGTTTACTATGGTAGGAGAACTTGGACCAGAGCTTGTAGAACTTCCAAGAGGAAGTAGGATTTATAACGATAATGTGACTAAAAAGATGCTTTCTGGGGATAAAGGTATAACTCAAAACATAGTTATCAACAGTTCTACCCCGTTAACACCATCGGAAACAGCAAGACAAATTAAAAATGCATCAAGACAACTTGCTCTTGAATGGTAGGAGGTGTGTTATGGAGAAAGTTGTTATTACAAATATTAATGGAGAAAGCATTACCCTTGGCAATCAATCACCTTACTATCTAGAAATAATTGATGGAGTTAGCAATATACCAGTTACAATTGAAAATCAAAAGGCACCTAAACAAGATGGCTCTACTTATATAGATAACACGCTAGAAGGTAGAGCCATCTCAATTGAAGGCATGATTGTTACTAGAGATAATCCTAATGAGGTTTTAAAATGTAGGAGAAAAATGCAAAAGGTACTGAACCCAAAATTGGGCTTAGTGACTATCAGTTATCAAAATAAAGAAATTAAAGGCATTGTAGAAACTACTCCGATATTTCCTAGTGGGCAGGGGAATAAAGGAATTTACTATCAAAAATATTTAATACAGATAATCTGTCATAATCCTTTTTGGATGGATAGTTTTACTGAAAGTAGAGAGATGTCATATCTTATGGGAGGAATTAGGTTTAACTTAAGGCTTCCTACCAACTTTTCTAATAGAGGATTTAGAAGAAAATGTATTAATGACGGGGATGTAGACACACCAATAATTATTGAATTTAAAGGCCCAGCTATCAATCCTACAGTGAATAACCTAAGTACGGGAGAATTTATTAGACTAAATAGAGAATTGAAAGAAAATGATGTACTTAATATATCCACTGAATTTGGTAAAAAGTATGTAAGAGTAAATGGGGAGAATGCCTTTCACTATATAGATTTAGATAGTGTCTTTTGGAGTTTGGTTCCAGGAGAGAATATTTTAAGCTATGAAAGTAACAATGACAGCATAAAAACAAGAGTTATCGTAAGTTGGAAAAATAGATACATTGGTCTTTAGAAAGGAGGAAATTTATGGCTGAAAGGTTTCGATTCTTTGACTCAATAGATGGAGAAGATGAAAGATATTATACCGCTGATGAGTTTGCCGAATATTTTAGGCAGTTTATAAGAAATGGTATTTTTAATGGAGGAGAAAATCTTCAAGTGGGCACTGAAGGAAAAGATATGAAAGTATTCATTAAGCCTGGGTATGCTTGGATTGAAGGATATCTTTATAAAATAGACACTGAGTCTTTGGTATTAGAACATGGCACAGCAGATCCAGAACTAAATCGAATTGATAGAGTAGTTATTCGCCTTGATAAGTCTTTGGAGAAAAGATATGTCAGGGCTTTTATTTTAAAGGGAATTCCAGCAGAAGAACCAGTACCAGCAAAGTTAACTAGGAATGATAACATCTATGAAATATCTCTAGCTCAAGTAGAAGTTATTGCAGGAAAGAGTTTTATTGAATCTTATCAAATAACTGATGAAAGAGTTAATAATGAAGTATGTGGTCTTGTTACACATTTATTTGAACAGGTAAATACTACAGAGATATTTAATCAATTTCAAGATTGGCTAAAAATTAAGACATCAGAGCCAGATGGTGAATTTTATCGAGAGTGGAAAGATTGGTTTGATGAAATACAAGACGACACAAATCTTGTTACTAAGACTACTTTTGATATACATGAAGATGATTATATTAATTTTAAAAATACTACAAATATAGAATTAGATAAAATAAGTAAAAAATTAGACAACTATAGTAGTCATATGAGTGATGAAGATATTAATGGTGTGTTTAAAGTGGTTGAGTATAAGCGTTTAGACGGAACTTTGTATATGAAATCTATATTAAGCAATCCTGATTCAAAAGGAAATTATAGAAATAATACCTGGGAATTTTATGATGAAACAGGTTTAAATAGAACTCGAACTATCAATTGGATGTTAACCTTTGATAAAAATAATAGACTCGTATCAAAGGAGGTAGTTCTATGATAGACCAAGTTCTTAACAGCCATGGGATTTATAATAATTCTAAGGTGAGATGGCATTATACTCAGCTTGGTATTAATAGACCTACAACAAGATATCTTTTTATAGGAAATTTTTCAGGACCTATAGTAAAAATTGATGATACTAGAATACTAGCAGGACTAAAGTTAATCCAGTACAATAAGTATGATGGAGAGTCTTATTATATAAAATGGGAGTTAACAAATATAGAAAGTGTAATAGATAGTATTGCTTTAGGTGATTACTGTTATTTAATAATTAGAAATAGCAATTACAGTGTTGATTTAAAAAAGGTAGATATAGATACGGGTGAAGAAATAAAAAGCCTAAATATAGGAAGTACAAGTTCTAACTCTACTGGTGATTTTAGTTCTCAAAATACTAAAATAGCAAATGATAAGTACGGTAATTTATATATCACAAAGGGTAGGTATGGTCCAACTGTTAAATTAAATCAAGACCTCGAAGTATTATTTGAAATAGATAGAATTCAAAATGGATTTCAAGATGATTATTTAACAGTGTATGATGAATATATTGTAAGAGTATTTCACTATTCAATAGAAACAGCTATATATAACTTAAACGGAGAAGAGTTGAGTAGAAAAAATTTAGGAGCCAATTATGGTTACTCCAAGGTTTTATTTGATGAAAAATTAGATTCATTTTATATGCTTAATAGCAATCGTATGGCAAAATGGAGTTTTAATGAAGGAATAATAGGTGATAGAATATGGCTTTCTACACAAAGCGATTGTGTTAGTCCAATTTTTATAGATGATTTTAAAGACACAATGCTAGCTAGAGACAGTGTATCAACCTACAATACTTTCTTTGAAGTAGATAAAACAACTGGAGAATATATAGGGCGTTTTGGTTATTCTTTAGAGATGAATATTTATCCGTATATTAGTGGATATATTACATTTAAGCAGTTTGATAATAGGACATTAGTGGTTGAACATTCATTTTATACTGAAAAGTAAGGAGGGAATAACTTGATATTTCTTGGG
>JAPXKQ010000216.1:0-3452 GCA_033809995.1 Tissierellaceae bacterium | reverse complement strand
ATATTTAAAATTGCACCTACATTTGAAGAAATAGAAAAGGCGGTACTGTCGAAGAAGATAGCAGCAGTTCCAACTATTGAAGGTGCATACTCTCTAGTTAAAGACAATGCTACCCAATTATTACACCAATATCATGATTTAGGAGTGAAAGCAATTGCGTTTACCTGGAATTATTCTAATGATCTAGGGGAAGGTTCCTTTAGGGCATATGCAGATAAAGATGGAACACCATCATCTGGAGGGCTAACAGAACTTGGAACTCAGGTAGTTAGAGAGATGAATAAGCTAGGGATGATTGTGGATGTATCCCATATGGCTGAAAGCACTTTTTGGGATGTAATAAATACAACAAAAGCACCAATAATAGCATCTCACTCAGGAGTATATGCTATTAAAGCACATCAAAGGAATTTAAATGATGAACAGCTAAAGGCACTTGCCAAAAACGGTGGGGTTATCGGTATAGTCCTTTATCCTGAATTTTTAACAAATAAGGAAGAAACATATATAAAGGATTATGTGGATCATATAGATTATGTTGTAAGACTAATTGGTATAGACCATGTAGGCATAGGTTCAGACTTCGACGGGGCAACTATGCCAAAGGATTTAAAAGATTCATCTGAAATCTATAAAATTACCGAGGAATTAGTTAAGAGAGGATATAAAGAAGGAGATATACAGAAAATCCTAGGTAAGAATTTCTTAAGGGTTATAAAAGATGTAGAAAGATTAGCAGAGAATCATAATAAAGCAGATGAAATAAAGATAAAGCCATCTTTAGAAATGGGCGAAATTATTGAAGATAAAACCCCATTATTAAAGGCTGAGATAGAAGGCAAAGAATTAGATGCAAAAGGATTTAGAATAATTGTAAATGGAATACCTTATAAACCAATATTTGATAAAGAAACAAATACTTTATCATATAAGATTAGTAATCCATTAACTGAAAAGTTTTATGTAGTTACCTTTGAGGCAAGAAATACAAGGGGCGAAATACAAAGAGAAACAAGAATATTCTATGTAAAATAGACCTATAATATGTTCTGTTAGTTGATGCTTATTTTCATATGACACTGTTCTATTAGATTAATGTGCAATAAATATAATATTTTAAATAACATATTTAAATGTTATAATTAATACAAGATGGCAAGTACGAAGCAGCATACAAATGTGTAATGTTTCCTCTGTATAGGAGCATGGGCGGTGGCTCCTGTGTTTACTTAAGAGTGTATGATAATATGTAGTATAGGAGGTTTGGGAATGCTTACTCTAAATGAAATCAAGGACTCTATAAAGGATATAGCAGTTAAATACCCAATCAAAAAAGTATCCTTGTTTGGTTCATATGCTAATGATACTGCGACACAAGATAGCGATATAGACCTACTAGTGGAATTTTTATTCTCTAACATATCCCTTTTTACTTTATACGATATAAAATGTGAGATAGAAGATAAACTAAATAAAAAAGTAGATTTAGTTCATGGACCAATAGAGAAGGACTCGCTAATAATAATAGATAAGGTTGTAGATATATATGAACAATAGAGATTATCAGATTATTAAAAAAATACTTTCTGAAATAGACATTATTGAACAGCTTATTGAAGGATTTAATATGGAACAGTTTATAGTAGATGAAAAAACAAAACGGGCATGTTGTATGACTCTAATAAACATAGGCGAACTTGTTAAAAATTTGACTGACGAATTTAGAGAAACCTATAAATATATTCCTTGGAGAGGAATATCAGGAATGAGAGATATTACAGCTCATAAATACCAAACATTAAAGATGGGAGATGTATGGTATACTATAGAAAAAGAAATACCAATTTTAAAAGTTGAGATAAAAAAATTATTATGAATAAAATAAGAGGCGGGGTTTAAACCGCCTCTTATTTTACACTTTCTCCAACTTATTACCTCTTATTTTGTTTACAATAACTGCAATGGCAGCATCACCTGTTACATTACATGCTGTTCCAAAGCTATCTTGTGCAATATATAAGGCTATCATCAAGGAAAGCATTGGTTGAGAGAATCCTAACATTGATTCCAAAAGCCCTAAAGCTGCCATAACAGCTCCTCCTGGAACTCCAGGTGCTGCAACCATTGTTATCCCTAGCATCAATATAAATGGAAGTACGTGTACATAGTCAAGTGTAATTCCATTTAGCATTAAAATAGCCATACTACATGCAGTTAAAGTTATGGTACTTCCAGAGAGGTGAATTGTTGCACATAGTGGAATAACAAAATCTGCAACATCATCTTTTACACCATTTATCTTAGTTTGTGCTAATGTTACTGGTATAGTAGCAGCAGATGATTGAGTTCCAATAGCAGTAAAATAAGCAGGAATCATATTCTTTAATAGTCTAAATGGATTTGCACCTGCATAAGCACCAGCTATAGTAAATTGTGCCACCAATGTCAACAAATGAAGTGCAATAATCATAATAAACACTCTCGAGAACACTGACAATATTGTGGCTACTTGACCAGCATGGGTCATATTAGCAAAAATACCCAAGATGTGGAATGGCAATAATGGAATTATTATATGTGAAATTAATAAGTCAATTATTGCTTGAAACTCATGCATAACCTTTTTTAATCCTTCACCCTTTACTGCTGCTATACCTAATCCTAAAATAAAAGCGATTAATAAAGCAGTCATAACGCCGAAAATTGCAGGCATTTCAATTGTAAAATATGCAGGTACTAAAGCTTCTTCTGGATTAGTTGCATTTGTAATCAAACTACCAGCTTTTAAGAAGGTAGGAAATATAAACATAGATGCGAAATAGGAAACTGAACCTGCAATTAACTGTGAAACGTATGCAATACCAGCAGTTATGGCTAATAACTTACCAGCACCATCTCCTAAATCTCCAATACCTGGTGCAACGAAACCTACAATAATCAAAGGAATTGCAAAACCTAGGAAGTTACCAAATATTCCATTGAATGTCGCAAGAATACCTACTACCCATCGAGGAGCATAAGCACCTATAAGAATACCTAATATTATAGCTACAATTAATTTAGGTAATAAACCCATTTTTTTCATGACGTACCTCCTGTTTAATTTATCCTTACAATTGATAACGTTTATCAATTAGGATAATTATAGCATAATCATTTGATTCAGAAAACATTTATTTTTATAACGAATAGGAAAGTCCTACAATTCAGAATACTTAATTTAATGGACTTTTCGTTAATGAGTTTCAAAAAAGGCTTCCTTAAATGTTTAATGTCTCGATAGAGGCCTTTTTTATAATTTAATATTATATTTATCATAATTTAATGTAAATGTCAATATAAAAATGTGCAAAAAGTGGAATATAATTATGTACAAAAAGTGGCTTAAGAGACTTCAGCATCCTTCATAGAATTATTATCTAGGTACTTAATTTTAGATTGAATTCTATATG
>JAPXKQ010000215.1:0-3491 GCA_033809995.1 Tissierellaceae bacterium | reverse complement strand
ACCAATATGTATAGACTAGGAAGCAATATTTACTATTTAGGCCAAATTGCAAAGGCAAGCATGGACTTGAGAAATGTTGCATACCCGATAATGCAGGAACTAAATAATGTGACACAAGAGACAATAAATCTATATTTACTAGACAATTTAGACAGGGTATGTTTTGAACAAATTGAAAGTCCTCATACATTAAAACAGGTTGTTAAGATAGGAGATAGATTCCCACTTTGGGACGGTGCTACAGGAAGGGTTTTATTAGCAAACCTTGATGAGGCTTTATGGTATGATATGATAAAAGAATTAAGACCATTAACTGAGAGTACTATAACAGATCCAATTAAATTTATAGAGAGTTTAAAGGAAACAAAAGCACTAGGTTATGCTGTAAGTATCGGTGAAAAGAATTATGATATAGGTTGTGTTGCAGCACCCATTTATGAATCTACAGGCAAAGTTATAGGATGTATTTCAATTTCTGGGCCACGATTTAGGATTCCTCAAAATACAGATCAGTATGCTCATTTAGTGGTTGAAGCAGCAAAAAAAATATCTAATCAATTAGGTTTCTTTAGATAAACTTAATAAAAAGAATCTTAAAATGGAGGAATAAAAGTGACCTATAGAAAAGGATTATTTTCTATTGTAACAATTTTATTTTGGTTCTCATTGTACGCTTATGTTCCTCAATTGACAAATTATGCAAATGAACTGGGGGCATCTTTTAAATTAATTGGTCTTATTGCTGGCGCATACGGATTTACACAAACTATACTTAGAATTCCAATAGGAATTTTATCGGATAAATTAATGAATAGAAAGATTTTTATAGTTTTGGGAACAGCATGTACAATATTAAGTGCATCTATTGCATATTTAATACAAAATCCATATGCTCTATTAGTTGCAAGATTAATAGCCGGCATTGCATCAGCAACCTGGGTTAACTTTACAATACTTTTTTTAAGTTACTTTGATACATCTGAGTCATCAAAATCTGTTGGAATTGCAACTGCGAATAGTAAAATAGGACAGCTATTAGCTATGTTTACAGGCGGATTTATCGCTGTTAGATATAATATTAGATACTTGTTTTTACTTAGTACTTTTATAGGTATAATTAGCTTTTTCCTTGGGTTCTTTATTTATGAAGAAAAAATTCAAATTCAAAATAAGGATAAGAATACCAACGGAATTTTAATCATATTTAAAAACAAGAAAACTGTAATTATTTCCATATTAGGTTTATTGGTTCAACTTATAACATATGCAACTAATTTTGGATTTACACCAATTGTTGCTACAAATTTAGGAGCAGATAATTTTCATTTAAGTATTCTTACTACAATATTTACATTACCACAGGTAATATTTTCTGTACTATCTGGTACTGTTATGACAAAAAAGTATGGTGAGAAAAACACTTTATTGTTTGGGTTTATTTTAACTACAACCATATGTTTTATTACACCATTTGTACCAAATCTTATTATCCTTTATATTTTTCAATTAATTAGTGGAATTGGTAATGCAATAACATTTTCATTATTAATGGCTATGGTAATAGAAGGTGTTGAAAGTAATATAATGACAACAACAATGGGATTTTTTCAAGCTATTTATGGTATTGGAATGATAATTGGTCCCATCATATTAGGATATATTGGGGATATTTTTAACCTAACAATAGGATTCATGGTGGTGGGATTTATAGGTTTGACTTCTATATTTCTAGTAAACAATATTGAATATAAAAAAGTACAATAAATGAGTTCTAAATGTAAATATAAAAACTTGGTAAAGCTTTTAATTACTTACATATGTAAAGGATTCCTGCTAACATAGGGATCCTTTATATAATTTGACAGAAATGGAGGTATTATTTTGAATAAAGAAAGTTTAAATCCCTTAGAAAATGCACAATTGAGAATAAAATCTGCTTGTGAAGCATTAGGTTTACCAGATGCAGTTTATGAATTACTTAAAGAGCCACAAAGAGTAATAGAAATATCTATACCTGTAAATATGGATGATGGTTCATTAAAGGTCTTTAAGGGGTACCGTGCAGTTCATAATGATGCTGTAGGCCCTGGTAAAGGTGGAATTAGATTTCATCAAGATGTAACACTAGATGAAATAAAGGCCCTATCTATATGGATGAGTCTAAAATGTTGCGTATTGGGTTTACCCTTAGGTGGAGGAAAAGGTGGTGTAGCTGTAGATCCAACAACCTTATCTAAAAGAGAATTGGAAAGGTTATCAAGAGGTTATGTAAGAGGGATTTGGAAGTATCTTGGTGAAAAGATAGATGTAGCCGCCCCAGATGTAAATACAGATGCCCAAATCATGGGTTGGATGGCCGATGAATATATGAATATCACAGGTGAATATACTCCAGGAATTATAACTGGTAAACCAGTAGTATGGGGAGGTTCAAAAGGTAGAACCGAAGCAACAGGATTTGGAATCGCAATTGTAGCAAGAGAAGCATGTAAAAGGTTGGGAATAAATATAAATAAAACAAAGGTTGCTATACAAGGTTTTGGTAATGTAGGCAGTTATTCAGCAAAGCACCTACAGCAACAAGGAGCAAAAGTTGTTGCAATAGCCTTTAGAGATTTTGCATTATATAATGAAGATGGGATTGATTATAAGGATTTAAGTGATTTCATAGAGAATAATTGTGATAAAAAATCTTATCCAAATGCAAAGGTAATTTCCACCGATGAGTTTTGGTCATTATCTGTTGATATATTAGTACCTGCTGCATTAGAAAATGCAATAACATCTGATGTTGCAAAGAAGATTAATGCAAAATTAATTTGTGAGGGAGCCAATGGCCCTGTAACTCCCGATGCTGACGAAATACTCATGGAAAGGGGAATTTCTGTAACTCCTGATATATTAACAAATGCAGGTGGAGTAACTGTTTCATATTTTGAGTGGGTTCAAAATTTATATTCACATTATTGGAGTGTGGAAGAAGTAATTGACAGAGAAGAAAGAGCAATGGTAGAGGCGTTTAATGATATTTGGAATGTAGTTGAAAAATATAGTGTTTCTATTAGACAAGCAGCATATATGTCCTCTGTTAAAAAAATAGCCGACGTTATGAAAGTAAGAGGCTGGTATAGATAAAATAAAAAAATGAGATGCTTATGTTTAGGCATCTCATTTTTTTGTATAGTAACAAAATGTAAATTAGTGTAAAATAGATTATATAAAAATTTAGGGGTGAAATTTAATTTATGAATAAAAAAAGAATGATTCTAATTATATTAGCATGCAGTATGGTTTTTGCTTTAGCAGGATGCACAGGTAAGGAATCCACTTATCCTAATAAGTCCATTACAATGATTATTCCTTATGGTGCTGGTGGTACTACGGACTTAACAGGTAGACAACTAGCAATTCAAATGGAGAAATTTTTAGGAAAGTCAATAACAGTAGTTAATCAAGGTGGTGCTTCTGGAACGGTTGGAACAAAGTCTGTT
>JAPXKQ010000214.1:0-3519 GCA_033809995.1 Tissierellaceae bacterium | reverse complement strand
ACCATAAAACAAGAAAATATAAATTCTTTTAGAAAAAAAATAAATGAAGTTGCAAGGGAAATGCTTAAAAATAAGGTGCTTTATCCTGAAATCTATGTAGATTACAAGTTAGATAATAGTGATATATTACTAAAGGTTGCAGATGAAATAGAAATGTTAAAGCCTTTTGGTGCAGACAATCCGGTACCATTGTTTGTTTATAGGTCTTTAAGAGTAACAAATATTCGTACAGTAGGTAATAATAATAAACACTTGTTTTTATACTTAAATGATGGTAAAAATTCTACTAAAGCTATAGGTTTTAATTTTGGATATATGATTAACCATATTGCAGTTAATCAAAAGATTGATATAATATGTAGTGTGGAAAAGAATGTTTGGAACGGTGATATAAATGTTCAACTGCATATAAAGGATATAAGGTTGCCCAAGCGTTAGATGATTTGGAGGTAGTGTAAATGGATTTAGAGAAGTATATTAGGGTTATAGAAAATTTCCCCCAAGAAGGAATTAGTTTTAAAGATGTTACCACTCTTTTAAAGGATGGTGAAGCTTTTAAACATTCTGTTAAAGCGATGGCAGATAAAATAAAGGATTTTGATGTAGATCTTATAGTTGGACCGGAGGCAAGAGGCTTTATTTTTGGTGCTCCAATTGCATATGAATTGGGAGTAGGCTTTGTACCTGTAAGAAAACCAGGAAAACTGCCTGGAGATACTCTCAAATTTGAATATCAGCTTGAGTATGGCATGGATGCATTAGAAATACATAAGGATGCTATCAAAAAAGGGGATAAGATAGCTATTGTAGATGATCTTTTAGCAACAGGCGGCACAATTCTATCTGCAGTAAAAATGGTTGAAATGCTTGGTGGAGAAGTTGTTCATATAGGTTTCTTGATAGAATTGGATTTTTTGGGAGGAAGGAAGAGCTTAGCTGGTTATAATGTTAGTTCAATCATAAAATATTAATGTAAATCATTGATTTATCTTAATGAAAATTTCTCAAGAAGGCTTCATCGAGCATATTATGGAGCCTTTTTTACTAATATAAATCATTATATTGTAATGATAATTTTCTATGATATTATTATTATATATTCAATTTTAATCTGAAATTAAAGATGGTGTTATTATGCTTCAACATTTATTAGAAAAAATAAAAAAATATAATCCTACCGATGATTTTTCATTAATTGAAAAAGCCTATGATTTTGCAGTAAATGCCCACCAAGGCCAAAAAAGGGTTTCTGGAGAAGATTATATTATTCACCCTACTGCAGTAGCAGAAATACTTGCTGATTTGAATATGGATAATACTACTATTGCTGGTGGAATGCTTCACGATGTTGTTGAAGATACAAAATATAGCTATAGTGATATAAAAGAGTTATTTGGAGAAGAAATAGCCATGCTTGTAGACGGAGTTACAAAGCTAGGTAAATTGGAATATAGAACAAAAGAAGAACAACAGGCAGAGAATTTGAGAAAAATGTTTATAGCTATGGCAAAAGATATTAGGGTTATTCTAATTAAGCTTGCAGATAGGCTCCATAATTTAAGAACATTAAAATACATGTCCCCGGATAAACAATTTGAAAAAGCTACTGAAACTTTAGAAATATATGCTCCTATTGCCCATAGATTGGGAATATCAAAAATTAAATGGGAAATGGAAGATCTGTCTTTAAGATATATTGACCCGGAAAGATATTATGAACTAGTTGATAAAGTAGCTAAAAAGAGAAAAGAAAGAGAAGAATATATAAATTCAGTAATAAATACACTTAATGGAAAGAATAAAGAAATGGGCATAGAAGCTCAAATTGAGGGACGTCCTAAAAATTTCTATAGTATATATAAAAAAATGTATCACCAGAATAAAACTTTTGAACAAATATTTGATTTGACTGCTGTAAGAGTCATTGTAGACACTGTAAAAGATTGTTATGGAGTACTTGGTATTGTTCATACTCTTTGGAAACCAATACCAGGAAGATTTAAAGATTATATAGCGATGCCAAAACCAAATATGTATCAGTCTCTTCACACCACGGTAATAGGTCCTGATGGAGAACCTTTTGAGGTTCAAATACGAACATGGGAAATGCATAGAACATCAGAGTTTGGTATTGCTGCTCATTGGAAATACAAAGAGGGTAGATCCTCTCAAAATGAGTTTGATGAAAAGCTAAAATGGTTAAGACAGATGTTGGAATGGCAAAATGAAGTAAGAGATACTAAAGAATTTATGGAAACATTAAAAATTGATTTAGTGATTGATGAGGTATATGTATTTACACCAAAAGGGGATGTTATTGATTTACCTGTAGATTCTACACCCATTGATTTTGCATATAAAATCCACAGCGCCATAGGAAATAAATGTGTTGGTGGCAAAATAAATGGTAAAATTGTGCCTTTGGATTATAAACTGCAAAATGGAGATATTGTAGAAATAATTACATCTGCTAATTCCAATGGCCCCAGCCGAGATTGGCTAAAGATAGTTAAAAGCTCTCAAGCAAAGAACAAAATAAGACAATGGTTTAAAAAAGATAAGCGAGAAGAGAATATTCAAAAAGGCAAAGAACTGTTTGAAAAGGAAATAAAGAGATTAGGATACACCCCATCCCAAATACTAAAAAACGAATGGCTCGAGCAGACTTATAGAAAATTTGGTCTTCATTCTCTTGATGATTTATATGCATCGATAGGTTATGGCGGGCTTACACTAAATCAAGTAACTATGAAATTAAAAGAAGAAATAAGAAGAAATCAAAAGTTTGAATTAAAAAATGAAGACCAAATTGAGAAGCAAATTTCAAAATCTGTGTCTCAGAAAGCTAGAAGATCTGATAAGGGAATTAAGGTTAAAGACATAGAAAATGCCTTGGTAAGGTTTTCCAAATGTTGCAATCCTGTACCAGGCGATGAAATAATTGGATATATTACAAAGGGTAGAGGAGTATCAATACACAGAAGAGATTGCCCTAATGCAAGAGACTTACTTAATGAACCGGAGAGGCTTATTGAGGTAGAATGGAATATACAAAGTCAAGCATCATATAATGCAGACTTGCAAATCAGAGCTAATGACAGGCAGGGTTTACTTGCAGAGGTTACATCTATAATTAATGAAAACAAGATTAATATTGTATCATTTTATTCAAGAACGTCAAAGGATAAAGTTGCTAATATTAATTTTATATTAGAAATAAATGATATTGAACAATTAAATAAACTTATAAGAAAGTTTAGAAGAGTTGAAGGTGTACTAGATGTATTTAGAGCAAAACAATAGGAGGGTAAAATATGAGAGCTGTAATACAAAGAGTAACGGGTGGCTATGTAAAAGTAGAGGATAGAATTGAAGGGAAAATAAATAAGGGTCTTGTAGTTCTTTTAGGTATAAGTGAGGATGATACTCCACAGGATATTGATTATATGGTTGATAAAATAACTAATTTAAGAATATTTGAAGATAATGAAGGTAAGATGAATTTGTCTCTTTTTGATA
>JAPXKQ010000213.1:0-3547 GCA_033809995.1 Tissierellaceae bacterium | reverse complement strand
TAGCAGTTCAGGAAACAGACGAAAGAAATCAGTATTCAGAAAAAGAAGTTGCTCAAGTTTTAATAATTGATTATTTATATGAAAATATAGGAGAAGAAGATAAAGATATTTATATATCAGATATGGAATTTAAATTTGTAGATAGTGGCGGCAATATGTGTACTACATATCCAGTAGAAGGGAATTATGATCCCCAACCTACGCCATTGGGAGCTAAAAACATTTCTTCCATGGTAATAGGTACTGTAGAAAAAAGCGATGAAATTCAAATAATGTATTATGATAATATGTTTGACTCGAAAACTGCTGTAGAATTTAAAGTAGCTGTAGGAGATTCTGTAGACATTGAATCTAGATTACAAGGTAAACTACCAGAATATGAAAACATGTTTGAATTAGGAGATGTCATAGAAGTAAAAACAGAAGATGGGGATTACACATTGAGTATTGATAGTGTAGAGCTAATAGAAGAGAGAAACCAATTTTCGCGAAAACAACCCAAAAACGTTTTCAGGATAAAATATACTTATTCAAATATTAGTAAAGAAGATGAATTATATATATCAGACATGGATTTTAGAGTAATAGATGAAAATGGGAATATGGTATACACTTATCCAGCAGATACAACCTATTATCCTCAACCTACAGTAAAAGGGGCAAAATGTAGTGCAGAGATGGTCTTTGGTACTCATACGGAAAGCGATACTTTAATATTATGTTATACAGATAATATGTTTTCAAACATATCAGATTTCAAAATAATAATTAGAGGGATTAGAGGGAATTAAAAAAGAAAGGAGCAAAAGATGAAAAAGAAAGTTTTATTATTTTTAATTTTGGTCTTAGTTATGAATTTAACATTAGTGGCTTGTGGCAATAAAGAAGAAGCTGATAAACCTAACCAAGAGGATGAAAGTATTGAATCAATAGATGATGAAGAGTCTGAAGGAATAACAGTAGATAAATCTTTATTAACTGTAGATATAACGCTACCAGCAACTCTTGTTGGAGATCTTAGTGATTTTAATGAAGAAGAATATATTGCAGAAAATGAAGGAATTAAGGCAGTAAAAATAAACAAAGATGGATCAATAACACTAACTATGACAAAGAAAAAGCATGGAGAAATAATTAATGAAATGAAAGATGAAGTAGAAGCATCTTTATCAGAGTTAATAGAATCAGAAGACACACCTTATATTAAAGGAATAAAATATACTAAAGATTTTAGAGAAGTAAAAATAATTGTAGATAGAGATGCTTATGAAGATGCTTTTGATTTAACTCCTTTTACGGTTGGAATTACAGTAGGCATGTATCAAGCATATTCAGGAGATGAGTTTTATACTAAAATAATAATAGAAGATGTAGATACTGGAGAAGAAATTGGCTCTGTAATATATCCAGATGCATTAGAAGATTAGATGAAAAGTACGTATATTAGGAGAAACATTAATTAAAGACATCCGAGAGGGTGTCTTTAATAACATAGTAATGAAATCCCACAAAAACATACATTCTATTGACAAATTATAATTAAAATTGTAATATATTATTACGAGAAAGGAAAGTTTATGAATATGCTTTGTATAAGCTCAAAGAATGAAATTTTAGAGGAAAGTTAATATTTATTTGAATATAAAATTTAGAAGGAAATATTAAACATTTGTAGAATGATATAGTATAATGGTGAAATTTGAAGAAGTAAAATATGAATGAGAAAGTTTATTTTCACTGAAGAAGAACTAAAAATGTTGAAATTAATATATTAAAAGAAAAGAGAACTTAATAAAATAAATAGGAAGAGTGAGGAAGAGATGCTAGGAGTATATTTTAGTGGGACTGGAAATACAAGGCATTGTATTGAGTTATTTGTGAAAGAACTTGATAAAGCAGCAAAATGTATTTCTATTGAAGATGAAGAAGTTATAGAAAAAATAGATAAAAATAATTTCATTGTTTTAGGATATCCAATTTATTATAGCAATTTACCAAAAATAGTAAGAGATTTTATTCTAGATAATAAAGAAAACTTTAAAGGTAAAAAAATCTTTATCATTACAACAATGGGATTATTTAGTGGTGATGGTACTGGCTGTAGTGCAAGGTTACTTACTAAATATGGTGCTGAAATTATAGGTGGTCTCCATTTGAAAATGCCTGATTGTATAGGTGATGTAAAATTACTAAAAAAAACATTAAAAGAAAACAAAAATCTTGTAGAACAAGCGGATGAGAAGATTAAAAAATCAGCAAATAATCTTAAAAATGGGAAAGCAACCCAGGATGGTTTAGGAATTGCCTGCCATTTAGTAGGGTTATTTGGTCAGAGATTATGGTTTTACGGGAAAACTAAAAGCTATACGGATGAGCTTAAAATAAATCTTGAAAAATGCAATGGGTGTGGCTCATGTGTTAGATTATGTCCAATGGAAAACTTATCTATGAAAAATGGGCAAGCAATTAGCGGACAAAAATGCACCATGTGTTATCGCTGCATAAGTAATTGTCCTCAACAAGCAATTACATTAATAGGGAAAGAAATATATGAGCAATGTAAAATAGAAAAATATATTTAATGTAAAAAAATAATTATGGATAGGTTATGTTAATTAGGATCAGTCTTTACTTAACATATAAAAAGCATTTTAAACTTAGTTGTAATAATTATGGTACAAGAAAAATTAAAGCAGAATTATTGAAATTAGAAGACCAAGTCTCCAAAAGGATATCTAGGATAACGAATTAATAGATAATGTTTTTCATGATGGCTATGTTTAGCATACCACCGGGTACAGGAAAAACCTATACTTATACAAGAACTATGTATGAACTATATAAAGCTTGTGGTTGGAGCAAATATATTGTAGTAGTCCCTTCTATAGCTATTAGGGAAGGAGTATATAAATCCAGAAGAATTTATATTAAAAGCTTCCAGGATTATTAATGAGCAGAAGGCAAGTATGGTAATAGAACATATAACTTATAATCTAATAGATGAAAAATTTGATGGGAGTATTTTTACTAATAATACATTAAAGGGAACTCTAGGTAAGGATGCCATAGAGGTTAAAAAACATATATACGATTATGTAAGATATGATTCTGATACAGAGAGAAAATTTGCTGAAGCATTAGATACAAGTAAAGAAGTAGTTGTATATGCTAAACTACCAAGGGGCTTTTTCATACCAACTCCTGTAGGAAATTATAACCCTGACTGGGCTATAGTATTTGACGAAGAGAAAGTAAGACACATATATTTTATAGCTGAGACTAAAGGGAAATTGGAATCATTGGAATTTGATGTAAGGGGAGTTGAAAAGGCCAAAATTCACTGTGCAAAAAAACATTTTAAGAAAATTAGTAATGGTATTGTGAAATATGAAGCTGTGGATAGTTATGAAATGTTGATGAAAGAAGTAATGGGGAGGTAATAAAATGGCAGATTTCAAATATGAAATTACTGAGAGAATAGCGATTCTTTCTGAGAAAGGAAAGTGGACAAAAGAATTAAACAAAGTAAGTTGGAATGGAAGACCTG
>JAPXKQ010000212.1:0-3554 GCA_033809995.1 Tissierellaceae bacterium | reverse complement strand
CTTTAGACCTCACAATATCCATTTTTTCATAATTTAGTACCAATATTATACTACCTAGACTAATCAAACCACTGAATAGCACATCCGGACTTATCCTCCATGTTGGTTTCAACATTTCATTGTAAGTATGATATCGCTTACTTAGTGTATCCCATTCTTCTTTGGTAATATCCTTTTGGCACATCTTTAAGAAAATTGCATCTCGCTCCGCTTTGATTTGTGCTTTTCTACCTTTTCGTTTTGTTCTCATAACTTTCCTCCTTTTAATATCATTCTATTATAGGCCAAGTTATCTTAGCGACTCTGGCGATCGAATAAGGATCTGGATTAGAAATATCTAGTATATTTTGGATACTTTGGGTGAATATCCAAGTCAATAACTAAACATGGCCTACCATTTTCATCAAGTTGAGAACTATATATTGGTTCTATTTTTCCTAAATCAATATCAAAACCAGCCTTGCTTCCAAGTGGAATTGGATCTAGCTTTATTGCTAAATAATACTCATTGAGATCTAGCCATCTTTCGCTCATTAATTCATAATTTAGGTCATTGACCGCCTGGCGAATTTTCTCATGGCTTGACATAAAGGGGCGTCCTGACAACTTATCAAAACATAGAACATCGCCATTTCCTGTAAATATAATTTTACTATCATCTATAGGATTCTTAGCAAGATAATCCTTAGCGACTTCATCCTTAATTACCGTATCCTTAGCCTTTCCAAGTTGCTTAACTACTTGTGTTTTATAGTCTCTGAAAGCTGTCTCACTTATGGTATAAAGTGCTGCAAGTGCTGTGTTACGTTTTGTGTTAATAGTATTCGCACCTATGATACACCCTATAGATGTTAAACCAACAATACCTGCTGGAATATAACATTTCCAAGTTAGTTTAAACTTATCCATGATAGTGACATCGGCAAAACCTTTTTTCTTACGATACTGTTGTTCATCTTCAATCAGCCCAATCGCTATAGGGGTTGCTCTCCCGGTTAGAATAGCAGTGGATACAAGGCCTGCACATCCTAATCCTGTTAGAATATGTGGGCTGTTTCTAGAAATTACACCCCCGAGATTTTTTACAACTGCTTCTATTTTATTCATATTAAATTTCTCCTCTTCTAGCCATCAGCATAATTCTATAAACCTCTTCGATCGTTTTGGCATTCTGTATTCGAAATATAACTTTATTAGAGTAACAAAGTTGTGAAGCGATTTTAATACTATCTTTTTTACATAGTTTAAGTTCATTCATCTCAACTTTTTTATCCCCCATTATGAATGTCTCCTTTACCTCTCAAAGTCCGTAGGTTTTATACCCAACAACCGTAGCACATATACCCCCGACAATAATTATAGGAACTTTATATTCCTCCCAAACCTTTTTAATTTTTAACATAATTCCTCCTTATAATTTTTATTTTAAAATATAAATAATTAGATTTATACCTCCAATTACCTTTCATTATAGGGTATGTTTTTAATGCGAATAAAGAAAGGATATTTAATCCTTTCAATCCCTAAAATATTCTTTCTAGTTGTTTCATTTTGAAGTAAAACCACAATTTAACAAATGGTAATGCAATCAGTCCAAATGGTAACATCAATAAGTACCAAATAGCAGCTACCCATTTAGGTATCTTTCTATTCAGCATTCTTTCTAGCCCATCGTGAACACCTATAAAATCACCTTTAATAAATTGTACTATTTTCATAATAAACCTCCTATAAAATATATTTCATTATAGGGCATGCTTTTGTTGCGATTAAAGAAAGAGGATAATTAATCCTCCTCATTAAAACATTGTATAGTTGCTGAAATAATACCTGCCATAAAACTTATTATAAATATTATTGGCCATAGTACTATTGATATAAAATCTCCCAGAATAGCAATAAATCCATCTTCCATATCGAACCCATTTTTCCTGTAATAATCAAATATCAGTATCGTACCCACCACATAACACACTAATAATATTATACTCATAATATTCCTCCTATGATTTAGTTTCATTATAGGGTATGCTTTTGATGCGATTAAAAAAGGAGAGATTAATTTCTCCTTCGCATTTCTCTTACAAATATCCATATCAACCAAAAACCTCCTGTTAATAGAGTTAGTAATATGTCGAATAGGAAATTTTTCAATCCATACGTTCTCATAATTTTCTCCTCTCTTTTATACTATTTCATTATATGATATGTAAACACTGCGAAAAATGAGGCGATTAAATGCGTTTTAACGAACGATATTTTTCTTTTAATACTAAAGTACCATGCGAGTTTAGAGAAATATAAAAGAAAAGAGCCTAAGCCCCTTCTAAAACCAAGAAGTTCTACTATATTGTATTTCATCATCGTACTTTATCTTTCTCAGTTTTGCCTTGAATTGTGCATCCTTCACGGCTTTCTTTGATAACATAATTGCCACCTTAAAACCTGCCATAAATGACGCCATCGCTATCGCAAAACATCCAATAAATAATTGCCATTTCATAAATATAATTCCTCCTTATATGTTCTATTATAGGATATGTTTAAAGTGAAAAAGAGAAAGACTAATCTTCCTCTGTGAGGGCGTTATATATCGCCTCATCCATAAGTTCATTTAATCTTTCATCTTTCATTAATTTATCAATATATTCGCTGACTTGATAGATTGCGATTCCAGAAAACTCCTCAGCCGATCCTCCGGAACATACATAGTCCAACAAACCCAATTGTATTAATGCTACTACCATACTTATAGCTGCATTTTCAATACATGTGTCTTCATCTCTCATTCCTTCTAAATAGCTTATTAAATTCTGTTGATCTTCTTTTCTTATCATATCGTTCCTCCTATATTTAATCTCATTATAGGGTATGTTTTACTTGAACATAAAGAAAAGAGCCTAAGCTCTATTTCTTAAAATCCTCAGGATCCCAATCTAAATAATAATTTATAAAATCCCGCAACCAATATAATGGCCATATTATTATCGATATTACCCAGCTAATTACAATATATTTGTTATTCCTTGTTACTTTATAACGTTTAAAAATATTGTACATTGCTTGTGATCGACAAAATATTCCAAATATATAGATTCCCATCATAAATTTTATCATTTCTTAATCCTCCTTTAATATTCTATTATAGGGCTTGTAAATATAGCGAAAAAATAAGACCCTTTGAAAACTTTACAGGGTCTTAAAGATATTAATACTTTTCTATCTTAGCTTCAAAAAGATCGATTCTACATTCCAATGCTCTAGTTTGTTTTAATAATTCTAAAGTCCATCCACTCTCATTAGCCTTCTCCATCACACTGATAATCTCAGATCTCAATTCTTCCTGCTCTTCCCAAATATCACTTCTGTCCATGTAGTACCATCAGTGGAAGTTGCTATCTTACCAATATCCGCCCCTCCTTATGTTGCATCGAACTTATTGTTAACAAGTGTGTTGCCTGTACCGCCCCCGTTTGTAACAGCTTTGCCCATACAGTTATTCATAGCAATCAGGTTATAGCTGTTACCTGTCCCACTGAGCTGTATTGTATGCT
>JAPXKQ010000211.1:0-3580 GCA_033809995.1 Tissierellaceae bacterium | reverse complement strand
ATTCTCTGAATTTTCCGGTTAATCCTGCTTCAATAACTGTTGAAGAAGGTCCAAGAACAAGAACTCTTTTGACTTTACCTAATATAATAGATAAATAAGCCACTGCAAACATTACATATGACTTGCCTGTACCTGTTGCCATATGTACAACACCGGATAATCTATCAGGTAGAGGTATTCTTCCGAGAAAGTTTTCTTCACTTTGGAATCTTTCCTGTATGGCAGTTTTAGTTTTCCAATTCTCTTTTGCAAGGTCAACTATATTTTTATATGATTCTCCCCAAAGGTAAATCATAATTTCTTTAATCGCCTTATACTGATAATCACGACTTCCCACTAATGCTAAAACATAATCCTCAATTTCCGAAAAGTCAAACTTATTATATTTATACTTTCGCGGGTTTATCTCCAAGGTATGGTCAGATAAATTGAATTTTTCCACTTTCTTTGCCATAGAATCACATCCTTATAACTTTGCTTTCATTGCCATGTCTATCTATAGCAATAATTGCAGTATTATCATTAATTCCAGAAATTTTAATAACTCCATCTTCCTTTATATCTTTCGCATATACTGCCATGTCCATATTAAATACCTTATTATTATAATTTAAGTCAATTAAAATCATAGAAAGTCCATTCAGGCCCTCATATCTTTCCTTATTAGAATCCAATATATTTGTAGAAAAGCTTTCAATTTTAAAACCATTTTTTCTACGTTTGATTTCTATTTTTACATCTTCATTAAAATAAAACCCGGTCGAAGAAATAAGCCTATTGATATCATTAGCATCACAAGGTTGCTCCTCAATCTGAAAATGCCTTGATACATCTTCCAATATTTTATAAGGGAATTTAAGCATATGAAAATAAATATTGTCACCTTGGGAATTTTTGATAGTCGTATCACCAATTAAAGTGCATGTTTCCGGTGTAATAATATAATAATCTCCTTTAAGTCTTCCTCCAGATGCATATACTATTTGCTCGAGATATTCCTCATCTATTCTTACTTCTTTTAAATATTCATCATCCCATACAGGATATATTTCTACAGGATTTCCATTATTTAAAGCGTATATATTAGGTAATTTATATTTATTATCATTGCATTCTTGAGTTAATCCAAAAAGACCCAAGACAAAAGCAATATAAGAATCTTTGTTTTGCCTTAAATTCATGATCTTAGAAAAATCATAAGCTCCTGCGGATACAATGTCAAATGGCTTTGGAGACAAATTGTATTTTTCTTTTTTGTTGTTGGAAGTATCTAATTTATTTGAGTCTGCAATATTTAAAATTCGTTTTTGCATTGTATATATTGCATGTTTTCCAAAATCACATGTTATCCACCTTCTACCAAGTTTTTCTGCAACGGCTGCTGTTGTGCCGGATCCTGCGAAAAGGTCTATTATCAAATCATTTTCATTTGTTGATGCTTTAATTAATCTTTCCAATAACGCTTCTGGTTTTTGTGTAGGATAGTTCACCATACGTCTTTCTAGTGCCATTGGGTTGATCATAGATATTTCAAAGACATCTGGCATAGGTACACCTTTTGATTCCTCATTTAATAAAACTGATTTTCTTCTTCCTGTTTCTTCATCTATTATACTTAGCCATGCTTTACCATCACCGCTAGATTTCTCTGACTTTGGAATATATAAGTTATTAAAAGTATATCTTCCTTTGTTTTTTGAATAATAAAATATATTATCATGATTCCTAGCAAATAAGTTTGCTGCTATATTCCATCTCCTGTAATACCAAATAATCTCATTAATAAAATTTGATTCTCCAAATACTTCATCCATAATTATTTTTAAATAATGTGCCATTTTCCAATCTAAATGTACGAATATACTACCATCATCAGCTAATATCTCCCTAATATAAATTATACGCTCTCTTAAATTTTCAATAAACTCTGCTCTGTCAATTTTATCCGAATAACTATCCGCACCTTCTGACGACTTAAAATCACTTTTAGTAGCAAAGGGTGGGTCGATATATACTAACTTCACCTTGCCTTTAACTTTATCCTTAATTAAAGGATCCTGGTTCATATAGCAAGTCTTTAAAAACTGTAGATTGTCGCCTTGGACAATCATGTTTCTCCACTCATTTTCACTACTTTCACCAAAGCTTCTCACTACCTGCAAGGGTGCTGCTCCTCCTGTTAAAGCTGCTTGTGCCAATATTACAGATTCAGGTCTCTTGCCTGCATATTCAATAGTTGGTATTTTAAATCTATCAAGTTCCTTGTAGTCGAACTTCCCCGCTGACCTTAATTTATCAAAGAAACTTGGCGAGAGTTTTATTACTAAATCCTCCGGCACTTCTGAACCATCTTGTATACATTCAATTAGCTTTTTTATTTCTTCATCTGTAAGTAATATTTTTGCCATAATAACCTCACTTAAATTTATTTTCCAATAATTTATTTAAAACATCTATTTTAGTTTGATATTCTTCCCTTGGAATCAAATTAAACTTATTAATTCTTAAAAATCTATAACCATAGCTTTCAAGTTCAAGCTGTCGTTGTATATCATATTCAAGATATTCCTGTGAGAAGTTATATTCATTAACAATTTCCGGATTTTTGGTATGATATTCAAGACCATCATATTCTAATATAAGGGATTGCTCCTTACCTCCTTGTGAAAGTGTCAGCAAAAAATCAACCCTATATTTTGGCATATATCGTTTATATCTTTCCATAATATATTTGCCGATTGGGAATTGAGCAATTAGTTTAATATTATCTTTGTTTCTCTTATAGAATTCAGTATTAATAATCAGCGCATAAAGTTCTTTTTCTGCTTCAGAACCAAATATAGATTCATCCTCAATATAATTATCAACTGTTTGCTCAAGCAAGTTTTTGTAGTGCTTTAAAGCATCACCAAGTCTGGTATCATAGTAGTCCTCTATAGGCATACTATGGACAAAAACCATTGAATCTTTTGCTCTGCTGAATCCTACATTTAGCCTTTGCATTTTAAATTTATGTATATCATCCGCTACTTGTCCTGGAACAGGGTATATTGATTTAAGGCTTCCATTTCCTAATTTCTTATCCTCAACAAACGAATAATATATAGTATCTCGTTCTTCTCCTTGAACATCTGCCACAAACCATATGGTAAGCTTATGGTCTCTTTGAAGGATGAAGTAATTATCCATTTCTTTTCTCAAGGTCCTTTCCATTTCCTGCTTCTGTTCTCTAAATGAAGTTATAATACCAATTGTACCTTTGTAACCATTTGCAATTAAGTTGTTTATATCATTTTTAATTGCTTCAATTTCATCGAAGTTTATATTATTGCCTGAATTACCCTTTGTTTCAACCTTTATAAATCTCAATACTTCTTTTATTGGTTTTGTGCGAATTCTATTTACAATTAATGGTATTTGACATTGCTTGTAAAAAAATTCATTAGAGTAGTCAATTATTTCAGGAAAACTTCTAAAATGAGTATCCAATGAAATTGAATAATTCCTTAGTGCCTTTGCAAAATTAAGTGTTGAAGTTCTAATATTAAATGTCTTTAACCAATCTTTTGTTCCTCCTTCA
>JAPXKQ010000210.1:0-3609 GCA_033809995.1 Tissierellaceae bacterium | reverse complement strand
ATCCTAATACCGTGGTGAATTTCATATTTTTCCTTTAATCCCCTTAGTATAGAAATGGTATCTTCAACGGAGGGTTCAGTAACTAATACCTTTTGGAATCTTCTTTCTAGAGCAGCATCTTTTTCAATATATTTTCTATATTCATCTAATGTGGTAGCCCCTATAGTATGAATTTCTCCTCTAGCTAACATAGGTTTTAATAAGTTTGATGCATCCATAGAACCTTCTGCCCTTCCTGCTCCCACGATATTATGGATTTCATCTATAAACATTATAATTTTACCCTCTGATTTTTCAATCTCTGATAAGACTGCCTTAAGTCTTTCTTCAAATTCTCCTCTGTATTTAGCACCTGCGACTAATGCACCCATATCCAATGCGAAGATTGTTTTGTCCTTAAGTCCCTCTGGTACATCACCATTGACTATTCTTTGGGCTAGACCTTCAACTATTGCTGTCTTACCAACACCAGGATCTCCAATCAATACTGGATTATTTTTTGTCCTTCTAGATAGAATTCTGATTACATTCCTTATCTCATCATCTCTTCCAATTACAGGGTCAACCTTACCCTTTTTAGCATCTTCTACAAGATCACTTCCAAATCTAATTAGAGCCTCATATGTTGCTTCTGGATTATCTGATGTAATATTTTGATTGCCCCTAATCTTTCTTAATGTCTCTAAAAATCTTTGTAGATTTATATTATACTTTTTAAATATTTTTTCGGAGGCAGTATCTTTTTCCTTTAAAAGAGATATATAGATATGCTCTACGCCTACATATTCATCTCCAAATTTCTTTGCTTCCTCTTCTGAGTTTAGTAAAATCTTTGTATAAATTCTACTTGGATAGATGGAGCCTCCGCCACCTGATTGTTTAGGTAATTTATCAATTTCCCTTTGAATTTCATTTTTGATTAATTCATTATTTTCTCCCATATAGGAAAGCACTCTAGGAATCAATCCTTCATCTTGTGTTAATAAGCTATAATGAATATGAATTTCTTCCAGTTGAGGATTTCCATTTTTAATTGCTATATTTTGAGATTCTTGTACTGCCTCTAAACTTTTTTGTGTAAATTTATTTAAATCCATACTTTTCACATCCTTAATATAATTAATAATTAAAAGATAAAAATTAAAAATGAAAATCATTTAAATTCTTCTATTCTCTTAATCTTTAATTCTTAATTTTCAATCTTTAATTGTCTTTCCTCGGGTTGTAGTTCGACAATTTACTTAATTCTTCATACAATTTAATTTCTTTGTCAGATAAAGTAGGTGGATTGACAATATTTATTTCCAAATATAAGTCCCCTACATTATCCTTCATATCTCGATATCCTTTTTTAGGAATTCTTAATTTATTCCCGCCCATGATACCTCTTGGTATATCTATTTTAATTTTACCAGATAGGGTGCTTACAACTATTTTTGTTCCCAATACCGCCTCCCATGGCAACAGGTCTATCTTAGAGATAATATCTAGCCCATCCAATCTATTTCTACCATCATCAATTAATTTTATATTAAATAGAATATCCCCATCTATTCCCCATTTTTCTCCTTTAACCTTTAATTTTTTCCCAGGAAATATTCCTTTTGGTATTTTTATTGACAATTTTTTATTTTCTCCACCAAAGTTTACATATACATCTTTAGTTGCTCCATTGTATCCTTCTTCTAAGGTAATATTTAATTCAGATTCATAAGATTGTCTAGGAGTCTTAAAGCCCCTGCTTGATTTTCTAGAGCCTTTACCCCCAAACAAGTCATCTATATTAAAGCCTCCTCCCCCAGTTCCCCCAAAAAACATATTGAAGAAGTCGCTAAAATCTCCGGAATTTCCTGTAGTATACGTATAAGTTCCACCACCAAAGCCAAATTGTGATGGATCAAAATTCTGACCATTAGCAAAGTCATAACTGCTGCCGAATGTATCATATTTATTCCTTTTATCAGCATCCCCTAATACCTCATAGGCTTCGTTCACCTCTTTAAATTTCTCTTGTGCTTTTGAATTATTGGGGTTTAAATCTGGATGATATTTTTTCGCTAATTTTCTATATGCTTTTTTAATATCACTTTCACTAGCATTTTTATCTACGCCAAGTATTTTATAATAATCTTTGTATTCCATAAAACCATCTCCATTCCTCAATTGTGAAAGTAGTGAAAGTTTTCTGACCTTCTTTGACCTTCATCTTAATTATATAAAATTCTAATTAATAAATCAACTTATATTATCATTTTCTGTTAGAATATTAATGTTATTATAGTATTCCACGATAAGCAAATCTAATTCTTGGCTAATTTTAAGTATTTCTTCATCATTAGGACATCTTTTACCCATTTCTTTATTCAGTTTGTCTCGTAAATCATTTATTTTATCCTTAATAAAAAACCTCTCCTTATTATTGAACGTTAATATCATACAGATATTAACATAAAATATGCTTGTTGACAATAATTATTATATGCATTGAGCCAATTTAGAATTAATCTTTAAAGCTATACATTATTTAAAAGGGGGTTGTATTTTGGAAGACCATAGAGATTATATAAAACTAGACAGAATTGGAGAAAGAATTAGATTTGAACGAGAAAAACGCGGTTTATCCAGAGAAGCCTTCGCCGAAATAGTAGGACTATCGCCTTTTTATATAGGACAAATTGAACGTGATGAAAGAAACATGAGTGTTAATACCTTAATTAAAATATGTGATTCATTGAATGTTTCTACAGACTATATTTTAAAAGGTTACATCCAATACATGGAAGATATTACAGTCTTAGAAACCCTTCAAAATAATTATTCTGAAGAAATGGATGCAGAAATTAAGGAATTGTTATCACTTTTATCTGGATGCTCCAAAGAGAATATTAAATTAATAAACGAGATTATAAAATTATTGATACCTAATATTTAAAGATAATATAACTTATTCGTTACAAAAACTTCCCCTTAGATTAATCTAAGGGGAAGTTTTATTTTATATATTTATCTATTATGTTTATAATCTCGTTTATCTTTTCTTCGCCTTGTTCTTCACTTTCTAAAATTGCTGCTGAAACACATGATTTTATATGACTATTTAATATATCAATATTTGCCTTTTTTAACAGACCTATGACAGATAATATTTGCGTTGAAATATCTACACAATATCTATCATCCTCAAGCATTTTTATTATGCCATCCATCTGGCCTCTGGCTGTTTTTAATTTATTAATAGCCTTCGCTTTACCTTCATTCATAATATCACCAACTATCTAATTTCAACTACATCGTAACCTGCGTCTTCAACTGCTGCCTTTAAAGCTTCATCATTCAAGTTTTCTCCATGTACTTCTACCTTTTTTGTTGCTAAATCTACCTTAACACTTGCAACTCCATTGATTTCACTTAATGCATTTTTTACTGCCTTTTCACAATGTCCACAGGACATTCCTTCTACTAACATAACTTTTTTCATTTTTAAATCCACCTTTCATAATAATTAAGAATTAAAAATTAATAATTAAGAATTCAATACCACCCCATTCTTTTTTAATTTTTAATTTTTATCTTTTAATTTTTAATTGTTATTTAAATCTTTTCAATCTC
>JAPXKQ010000209.1:0-3616 GCA_033809995.1 Tissierellaceae bacterium | reverse complement strand
GTCAAGCACTGATAGAAGGGGTTATGATGCGAGGTCCTAAAGACATTTCAATTGCAGTTAGAAAGCCCAATAAGGAAATAGAATTAAAGGTAGATAAGCTAAACACACTTGCAATGAAGCATAAGATTTTTGGGCTACCTTTTATTAGAGGTATAGTAGGATTAGTTGAAGCATTGTCAATAGGTACAAAAGCATTGATGTATTCTGCTGAGTTTTATGATGAAGAGGAAGCAGAATCTACAAAAGAGACTTTTACACAAAAAATATTTAAAGATAAGGCTCAAGATGTAGAGATGTTCATGGCAGTACTTGTATCTGTGGTATTGGCTATTGGTATTTTTATGATTCTGCCTAATTTAATTACGAGTTTTGTAAAAGGTAGTATTCAAAACACAATTCTTTTAAACTTAATTGAAGGGTTAATAAGAATTATCATATTTTTAATATATGTAATTTGGATTTCAAAATTGGATGATATAAAAAGAGTTTTTGAATATCATGGGGCAGAGCATAAGACTATACATTGTTATGAAAACGAAGAAGAATTGATAGTTGAAAACGTGAAAAAATACCCCATACTTCACCCAAGATGTGGAACTAGCTTTCTATTTATGGTAATGATAATAAGTATTTTTGTATTATCATTCTTTGGATGGCCCGATCCTGTCAAGAGAGTATTAATTAGAATATTGATGTTTCCGGTAATTGCAGGAATCTCATATGAAATAAATAGACTTATTGGTAGAAGTAACTCTAATTTCTGTTATTATCTTTCACTTCCTGGGCTTATGATTCAAAAGTTAGCTACAGTAAGGGAGCCGGATGAAGAGCAGATAGAAGTTGCAATTAAAGCATTAGAGGCGGTAATTCCTGCTAATAAGGAGGAAGACAAGTGGTAATCAATGAATTGCTAACTTTAGGTTTAGATATATTAAAAAAAGAGGAATTTAACAATCCCTCCCTTGAAGTTAGACTAGTTTTATCTAAATTATTAAATGTAGATAAATCTTATATATATTCATATGGTGAAAGGCAAGTTTCAAAAGACATAGAAAATGAATTTATAAAAATTATTACGAAAAGAGCGAAAGGCTATCCCATCCAATATATATTAGGTGAGAAGGAATTTATGGGTCTTGATTTTTACCTAGAAGAGGGAGTATTGATACCAAGACCTGATACTGAAATCTTAGTTGAATATATTATCGAGTTTATTAATAAAAACTATGGGAAAGAAAAAATTAATATTTTAGATTTAGGAATAGGTAGTGGGGCAATATCACTATCTATTGCTAAATACTGTCCTCATACTTTTGTTTATGGTGTTGATATAGGGGATATTCCAATCAAAGTTGCTAATATTAATAAAGATAGATTTGACTTGTCTAATGTGGAATTTTTACAAGGGGATTTGTTTGAGCCTATTTATAAACTAAATCTTGAAAACAACCTTCATATAATAGTATCTAATCCTCCTTATATTCCAAAGGAGGAAATCGAAAAATTACAAAGGGAAGTTAGATTTTTTGAACCTAAATTAGCACTAGATGGTGGAATTGATGGACTCCATTATTATAGAAAAATAACAAGGGATGCAAAAAACTTTTTAATAGATAATGGACTTCTTATATACGAGATTGGTTATAATCAAGGAAGAGATGTTTCAAATATATTAGATAATGAAGGCTATGAAAATATAAATATATTAAAAGATTTACAGGGATTGGATAGAGTTGTAATGGGATCTTGGGTGGTAAATTGTGATTTGTGATTTGTATCATTTTGTATTATAATGTTATATGGATAATAATGTTTATATATTTGAAAATTGTGAAATGTGAATTGTGAAATGTGAATTGATAGAAAGGGTTGTATATTAATGTTAGATAAATTAGCTTTTATCGAAAATAAATATCAAGAATTAAGTGAAAAGATGATGGACCCGGAGCTTATAAATGATAGAGAAGAATGGCAAAGGGTTATGAAAGAACATGCTGATATTGAACCAATTGTTATGGAATATAGGGAATATACAAAAACAAAAGAAGAATTAGATGAAGCTAAAGAAATGCTTTATGAAAAGCTAGATGATGATATGAGAGAGATGGTTAAAGAAGAAGTAAAAGTCTTAGAGGAAAAAATAATTGAATCTGAAGAGAGACTAAAGATTTTATTGATTCCTAAGGACCCTAATGACCATAAGAATGTTATCGTTGAAATCAGGGGTGGAGCTGGTGGAGATGAGGCAGCTCTATTTGCTGGAGTGTTGTTTAGAATGTATATGAGATATGCAGAAAGAAACAATTGGAAAATAGAAATCATGAATACCAATGAAATAGGTATTGGTGGGTATAAAGAAGTTATATTTATGATAAAAGGTAAAGGTGCTTATAGTAGATTGAAATATGAATCAGGAGTTCATAGAGTTCAAAGGGTGCCTGAAACAGAGGCTAGTGGTAGAATCCACACATCAACTGCTACAGTTGCTGTTTTACCTGAGGCAGATGATATAGATATAGAAATTGCAGCCAATGATTTAAGGATAGACGTATTTCGTTCCTCAGGAAATGGTGGTCAATCTGTAAATACTACTGACTCAGCAGTTAGAATTACACATATTCCTACTGGAATGGTTATTTCATGCCAAGATGAAAAGAGTCAACTTAAGAATAAAGAAAAAGCTATGAAGATTTTAAAGTCAAGGCTATATGAAATGAAAATGATGGAACAAAATGCTGAAATTGCTGAAATGAAAAAAGGTCAAGTAGGTACAGGGGATAGATCAGAAAGAATTAGAACTTATAATTTCCCACAAGGTAGAGTAACAGACCACAGAATCAATTTAACCCTATATAAATTGAATAATTTTGTTGATGGGGATTTAGATGAAATGATAGATGCTTTAATTACATCTGATCAAGCTGAAAAACTTCAACAAGTAGGTTAAAAGGGGAGGAGTCTTCCCTTTTTTTGTACAAGAAATAATCAATTCACAATTCACAAATCACAATGCACAATTTAAACCAATTAACAATACACAATGCACAAATCACAATTAAAGTTAAAATCTGGGGTCAGTATTAAGACCTAAGAGATATACCCTAACAATTGAGAACTGTGAATCGTGAATTGTGAATTGAAAGTAATTGTGAACTGTGAACTGTGAATTGTGAATTATAATGAGGGGTATTTATGGATACTAAAATAATTAAAATTGATAAAAATAATATAGATAAAAACTTAATAAAAGAAGCCGCAGAGTATATTAAGGAAGGAAAGCTTGTTGCATTTCCAACAGAGACTGTTTATGGACTTGGTGCAAATGGCTTAGATGAAACAGCAGTAAAGAAGATCTTTTTGGCTAAGGGACGACCACAGGATAATCCTTTGATTTTACATATATCATCAATTGACAATCTTTATCCACTTGCAAAGGAAATTCCAGATTTAGCATATAAATGTATGGAAAGATTCTGGCCAGGACCACTTACTATGTTGTTTAAAAAAAGTGAGTTAGTTCCTAGTATTATAACTGCGGGACTAGATACTGTTGCTATAAGAATGCCAAGCCATCCAATTGCTTTAGAATTGATAAAACAATCTAACTGTCCTATTG
>JAPXKQ010000208.1:0-3617 GCA_033809995.1 Tissierellaceae bacterium | reverse complement strand
CCCCAAAATAACTCTTACCTCTTCCACCTTCATCACTATCAATAATCCAAAATACACTATCATACCTATTAAAACTGAACCTAATAACAATATCATTTGTGTTAATTTAGCTTGAGGTAGCAATGCTCCTAATTTATAGTAGAATAAATATACTATAATACCCATTATCAATGATGCAATGGTGGTTTTAATCAATGTATATAACATTTTAAAATAACCTAAATGTCCTACCTTTTTTCTTAAATCCATAAACAATAAAAGTGTAGTTATAGTAGCAGATATACTTGTGGCTAAGGCAAGGCCCCTATGCTCCAATGGTTTAATTAACAGCAAGTTTAGTACTATATTTAAACCAACTGCTATTGCACCATTTACCATTGGCGTTTTGGTATCCTGAAAGGAATAAAACACCTTATTAAGCATAAGACGCAAAGCTGCACCTACCAACCCCAAAGAATAAAATACCAATGCACCACTAGTCATCAATGTGGCATTAGCTTGAAATGCTCCTCTTTCAAAGAACAATTGCACCAATGGATTTGCTAGTAACATAAGTCCTACTGTTGCTGGAACAGTAATAATTAGAATGATATTCACGCCTTGGTTTAAAATCCTCTTTACTTCTACCGTATCTTCCTTGGAAAAGGCTTGAGATAGCATTGGGAATACTACGGTTGTAATAGCGGCTACAAATACTGCTATTACCATATCATTGATTCTAGAAGCATACGACAATGAAGATATACTGCCCTCAATTAAATCTGAAGCTAAAGTCTTGTCAATTATTACGTTTATTTGCTGAACTGCCGAACCTACCAATACAGGCAAAATTAATACAAATGCCTTCTTCAGATATGGATCCTTAAGATTCACATTTAACGAATACCTATATCCAGAATGATGTACTGCGGGAACTTGGATTAAAACCTGAGTTAATGTAGCTAATACACTTACAAACATTAATACCTCAATATCACTATTCTCCGCAAAGAAAAATAAAAATACTAAAAATACCAAATTGTATGGAATACCCATGATTGCATGAGGTCCAAATATTTGGCTTGATTGTAAATATCCCGAAAATACATATGTAAAACCTAAAAATATAATAATAGGAATTCCTATTCTATTGAGTTTTACAGCTAGTAAAAATTGCTCTCCTTCAAAACCCTTGGCCAATATCTTTATTATTAAAGGTGAAAATATAAATGCTAAAATAGATAATATTAATGTGATTAAAAATACGATATTTAATATATTATTTAAGTAAACTAATTTTCCTTTTCTTCCATGTTTCTCTTCTATTTCAGAGAATATTGGAATCAATGTTGTATTAAGTGCCGCACCAACTGTACCCATGATGATTATAGTTGCAGTAATGGCGACAAAATAAGTATCCGTTTGCATCCCCGAACCAAATCTCGACGCTATCATTACCTCTCTAATAAATCCTAAGCCTTTACTAATTAATGCAAAAATTGCTATCATAGCTGCTGTTTTTGCTACCTGTTGTCTTTTGTCATTCATTATATTACCTCTTCGATATTAATTTAATATTAGTATTATACCATATTCAATTCACAATTCACAATTATCTTCAATTCACAATTCACAGTTCACAATTATATTAAATTGACAATTGACAGTGGACAGTTGACAATTATATTCAATTCACAGTTCATAATTAAAAAGATAGCTAAGAACTAAGAACTAAGAGTGAATAGTTAAAAACCTTAAAAGAGGAGATCGCTCGACAATCTTCGGGATGACAACACGGAAAAAATGGACCACTGGGGACTATCCCCAATGATCCATTTTAGGTAGTTCTTCTGATAGGTATTTTATTGAACCCATCAAGTATGAAATTATAAGGAGGATTTCCTAGTAGTGTTTTATCAATCTCCATTGTAAGAGTTTTGTATGTTACAACCTGCAATTGAATTGAATCAGGTTTTGGAGGGGTTGTATCAATATAAACCCTGAACCCATCCTTCTCCTTTCGTATTTTATCTACATTCATGGAATACCCAGGTGTTGGGAAAGACTTAGTAATAGTAACCATGACCTTATCCCCATTTTCCGTAACAATTATCTCTTCTTGACTGTTGTAAGATTGCACTATGCCAACTGTTTCAAAAGCTACGGTATTCATATTTTCCAATACCTCCTTAACTCTTTGAAGAATTATTATAGCCTCAACTTGTGTTAAGTTTCTTTTGGGGCTAAAGGTAGAATTATCTTCACCAACAATAATTCCATTTTTATATAGTACCCTTAATAATTCTATGCTATTAGTTGACATTGTATTAATATCTTTAAATGGTAATTCTATATTTTCATTTTCAAAACCTATCTCAATTAAACTTGCACCTAATTTGTCCACAATTCCTTCTCTAGTTAGACTACTATATTCGCCTACAGGATTTATAGTATAATTGTTATCCTTAAAAAGAGAAGCCATTGAAAGGGTAAATTCTTGATCTACAATTTCTCCATTGGGCTCAAATCTTGCAAAATTATCCCTTGCAAGATAAGGAAAATAATATGCGAAGAATGTTCTGTCAATCATTTCATTTGCCCAATGATCTGCAAGCTTTTCAGATATATTAGCATGAACAACCGTTGAAGATAGTATCATAAGTATAATAAGTAAAGAAATAGTTAGTCTTTTCATTTAAAAACCCCCTTTTCACTTAACACTATTATACCCATAATGTACTGTATTAAAGTTACATTTTAGTTACAAATTCAACAATTATCAGTTCACAGTTCACAATGCACAATTGAAAAATAATTAAAAATTAAGAATTAAGAATTGAAAGGCGTAAGCCGTCATCCTTGTCAATTTGTTTTAAACTATTCATGAAACGATTCACTCTTAACTCTTACCTCTTCACTATCCTTCAAGCAAGCTTCTCCAACTCTTTCGCTGGTGCTGGTCTATGTATATAGTACCCCTGAGCATTTTCACATCCTAGATCCCTTAACAATTCATATTGTTCTTTTGTCTCAATGCCTTCAGCTATAACGCTTAATCCAAGTACCTTTGACATTTGGATTACACTTATTACGACTTCCTTTGCATTATTATCCTTATCAATATTCATGATTAAGGTTCTATCGATTTTTAAATAGTCTATCTGTAAATCCTTAAGTCTAGCTAGAGACGAATAACCTGTCCCAAAATCATCTATAGCAATTTCCACTCCAAGTCTTTTCAATTCAATTATATTTCTCTTTACATCCTCTAGATCTTCAACAAAACCTGTCTCCGTAAGTTCAAGTATCAATTCATTGCCACCTACGTTATATTCTGCTAATTTATTTTTAATAACACTTACTAAATCTTCAGATCTAAATGACTTGGCAGATATATTTATACCTATCTTAGGAATATCAAGGCCCATCTTATTCCATTGGCTTTTCTGTCTTAAAGCTTCGTTTATTACAAAATCTCTTATTTCAGATATTAAGCTAGTCTTTTCAATAGCAGGTATAAAGTTCATAGGTGGGATATATCCTTTTTGTGGATGATACCATCTTATCAAGGATTCTGCACTATGAAACTTCTCACTAGTGGTTTCTTTTATTAGCTGATAATTTAGCGTAAATTCTTT
>JAPXKQ010000207.1:0-3719 GCA_033809995.1 Tissierellaceae bacterium | reverse complement strand
AGTACCTTTGATAGTTTCTCTATATGCAATCTTTGGATTTTTAAGTACTACGTCTACACCAAAAGTATTTTTTAGCTTATCAATAATAACAGCCAATTGCATATTTCCTTGACCACCAATTAGAAGTTGCTTTGTTTCTGCATTTCTCTGTAGAACAAAAGTAGGATCTTCTTCAGTTAGTCTTTGTAATGAAGTACCAATCTTTTCTTCATCACCTTTTGATTTTGGCTCAACTGCTAAGAATAAGGTTGGTTGTGGATATTCAATCCTTGGATATTCAATATTAGCATTCTTATCTACAATACTATCTCCAGTCTGTGTATATTGTAATTTAGCAGTAGCACCAATATCACCTGCTAGGACTTCTGTAACCTCAATTTGATTCTTTCCCCTCAATACAAATAGACCACCTAATTTTTCACTTCTGTCCTTATTTGGATTGTAAATTTCCATGTCTTTAGTAATTTTTCCAGTTAAGACCTTAAATATGGACAATTTCCCAACGAATGGGTCTACTATAGTTTTAAAAACGATTGCAGAAAAAGGTTCTTTTGAATTTATCTTTACTTCAACTTCTTTTCCACCTTTAATTGCCTTTACTGAAGCTACTTCCGCTGGTGATGGGATATATTTTTCTATAATTTCTAATAGAAAATCACATCCAATTGTTTTCTCAGCTGAACCAACTATTAGAGGTACCAAATCACCATGAGCAACAGCAAGTCTTAAACCCTTTGATATTTCTTCTGGAGTAAATTCTTCTCCTTCAAAATATTTTTCCATTAATTCTTCATCGGATTCGGCTACTTTTTCCATTAAGGATTCTTTGATTTCTTCTATTTCAGCAGCTTGATCGTCAGTTAAATTAATTTCTTTTCTTGTCTTTCCGTCATATTCATATGCTTTACCAGTGATTACACACACAAAACCCTTAAAGTTGTTGGACTCACCTATTGGTAATGCAAATGGTACAATTTTATCACCAAATTGGGCTTTTAGTTCACTTACTAGTTTATCAAAGTGAACATTTTCCTTATCCATTTTATTAGCAAAGATAATTCTTGGCTTACTATGTTTTTCGAGAATTTTCCATGCTTTCTCAGCACCTACTTCAATTCCAGAAGATGCATCAAGTAAAAGAACTGCACCCTCACTAGCTCTTAAAGCACCATACGTTTCTCCTACGAAGTCAAAATAGCCAGGAGTATCCATAATATTAAATTTAGTGTCATTTAATTCTACTGGTATAACAGTTGTACCTATAGAAACTTTACGAGCAATTTCTTCTTTATCAAAGTCTGATACTGTGTTTCCATCATCTACTCTACCTTGCCTTTTTGTAACACCTGTTGAAAATAATACTGCTTCAGTTAATGTTGTCTTGCCACTACCAGAGTGACCAATTAATGCGACATTTCTAATTTTATCGGTTTGATATGTTTTCATTATACCTTTTCCCCCTAACCAACATTATTATTTAAAGATTTTTAAATCCTTATTTACTCTGAAACCATCTTAATTTTGCTACTGTATTATATCCAAAAGCATTGTATGATACACCTTTTTGATTATATCACGAAAATATACTAATATCAAAGTATTATTTTAACTTAGCAAAGAACTTAGTGAAGAATCTATCCACCTATATCCTATTTAATTCTTCTTTTATAGTTCTCCAATCAGGATAAAATTTATCCATTAATCTTTGAAAAAATGGTCCATGTCCTCTTTCTACTAGGTGCATTATTTCATGAACTATAACATACTCCAAGCAATGATATGGTTTCTTCACCAACTCCAAGTTTATCCAGATCCTTCTGTCCTTTGTATTGCAACTACCCCATCTGGTTCTCATATGTTTTACTCCCCAATCATTTACCTTTTCTCCTATTATCTCCTCCCATTTTTCTATCAATGGTGGAATTTCCTTCTTTAATTCTTCTCTATACCATTCTTTCATTATTTTTTCTTTTTTCTCTTTAGAAGATTCTTTTTTAATATATAAATCAATATATTTTTTATTCCTTATTTCTACCTTAGGTGAACCCTTATCAATTTCTATTACATTTAATAGATAAGGCTTTCCAAATAAATAATGGGTCTCACCCGTTGCGTATAAGGTTTCTTTGACTTTCTCTTGTATTTTAAATTTATATATTTGATTTTGTAACCATTCCATTTTTGATAGTACAAATAAGATTAAAGCATTATCATTTACATGAATTGGGGAAGAAATCTTGACTTCTCCATTGGGTGGATGTACTGAAAGATGTATGTTTTTAATGTTTTTTCTTGTAACTTCTATTTCAATATTATTAACAATAATAGTTGACATACTAAGCTCCTTTTTTAGCTTATTAATTTAATTAATATCATTATACAATAATTACCTGTTTATACATAGAAAAGAAAAAAGTAGTGGGCATCCACTACTTTAGTTTTATGTTTGTCTTTATATTTGGAAACTTTTTATAGTTTTGACCTTCTATATAAAGTGTACCAGGTTTTAGATACTTATCAAACTTTTCTTCATTCATCTGTCGATTTCTAAATTCATTATAGCTTAATGTCAATTCCTGTTTAAATACAAAATGATAATATTCATCTGACCATGGCTTTCTATCTAGATTTACCTTTTTACCTTTGGCATCCCTGATTTCATATTCCACCCTAGTGCCATGAAAATAATTTGAGTGTGTATAAGGGTAATTATGTCCATTATCTTCAACATATTTTCTTTCATCTATTCTTAAACTTATATTTGAACTAATATATTCTCTTTTCCTACTATCATCTTCCTTAATGATTATCTTAGTATTATCATCATTGTATTCAATACTTTCTATAGTAATTTTATTTCCTTTATAATCAATAGTCTGTGGAAGGTTATCCCAGTCTATATTATATAGCGAGTATCCTTTGTTTTTATAACTATAGGTATTTACTATTAATTCAATATCCTTAGGATCCTCTAAATATAGACTTTGAATACTATAATTACCATAAATAACTCCTCCGTCATAATTTACAAGATTACCACCGCTTAATTCGGATTTTCCGAAGATTTTTGATCCACTTTTAATCAAGAATGTTATGCCATCAACTTCATATCCCTTCTCTTTATTAAAAGTTTGTATACGATATTCTATATTTGTCATAGTTGGTGCTATGACTATTTCTTTTATTAATAGTTCATTGCCTTCTAAATTTATAGTTTCATTGACCCTATAAGTTTTAGATTTTACAAGGGTAACTGGGATATCAAGATTCCAATTACCATTAACCTCTGCTATAGATTCTTCATCTTTGTTTATCATGCTCACTAGTTTGTTAATGTGAATTTGAATATTTCCTTCTTCTTTATCTAAAGGATTTGTCCATACCATTAGTTTAATAACATTTTCTTCTTCTGAATATAGCGGAGAAAAACTTGCAAATGGAGGGATATCCTCTGGTATTCCTTCTTCATTTGGTATATCACCGCTTAGAACAAATGAACGAGGTTCCTTCAAATAATCCCAACCTGGAGTAAACCTATTATTACCTTTTAAATCCTCTATCTTTAGAAGGATAATAGTATTTATTTCATCCGAAATTACTCCTTCTGCAGTTATTTTTATATCCTTATCTATGTCAGATATATCCAACTTTTGTCCTACTCCATTTTCTATAAGTTGTTCCCATGCGTTTATAGGTATTTGACTATATTTCTTCCAATC
>JAPXKQ010000206.1:0-3723 GCA_033809995.1 Tissierellaceae bacterium | reverse complement strand
CTTTTAATCCTGATCCAGAAAAAGGCTATGCAAATATAAATGAAATATTAGATGGGAAATTAAAAGATATAGTTGGGGCAAAAAAAGCTACAGAAAATAAAATAAAGGATTATGATGGAAAAGAACGAGTATTTTTTATAGAAGATATGGATGAAACCAATTGGAAAGTAGGAATAGCCATATCAAATGCTGAAATGTTAAAAACCTTTAAAAAATCTATAAATAGATTAATTATTATTACTATAATAATAATCGCCATTGCAATAATTCTTTCCGCTATAATGGGAAATTCTATCTCTAACCCAATCATAAAATCAGTAAAGGTAGCAGAAAAGATAGAAAGATTGGATTTGACAGAGGATATAGATGAAAAAGACCTAAAAAGAAAAGATGAAATTGGTCAAATATCATTATCCTTTCAATCCATAATAAACACCCTAAAAGATTTTGTAAATAAAATAAGCGAATCCTCAGAACAAGTTGCCTCATCTTCAGAAGAACTAACAGCCGTATCTGAAGAAGCTGCAACAGCAGCTAATAGTGTAGCAGAATCTGCTACAGAAATAGCCATAGACTCAGAAGAACAGCAAAAGGATATATTAAACGCTGTATCAGCAGTAGAACAAATATCAGCACAAATCCAAGAAATATCATCAAACGCAGAAGGCATAAGTAATTTAAGTCAAAATGTTTCCCATAGCTCAGACGAAGGAAGAAACAAGATTGAGCAAGTTATATCTCAAATGAACAACATAGTAAAAAGTACTGAAAAAGTACAAATATCTCTAGTAGATGTAGACAACAGCTCCCAAGAGATGGATAATATAATTCAAGTCATACAAGATGTAGCAGAACAGACCAATTTACTTGCACTAAATGCAGCCATTGAAGCAGCAAGAGCAGGAGAAACAGGGAGAGGGTTTGCAGTAGTAGCAGAAGAAATAAGGAAATTAGCAGAAGAAGTACAACATTCCACAGAAAATATATATGAAATAATAAAGAAAAATCAAAATATAATAGACGAAGCAAATGAGAACATGAACACAAGCAAAGAAGAAGTAGACAAAGGATTAATAACTATAGATGAAACAAAAGAAACATTTATGACTATAATAGACTCTGTAGACGAAATATCTCAGCAAATACAAAATATCTCACAAGCTATAAGCCAAGTAGCAGAAGGCACAGAAAATGTAGTCGGTTCTGTAACTTCAATAGAATATAAATCTAGAGAAGTAGCAGAAAGCATACAAAATGTATCAGCAGCAGCAGAAGAGCAAACAGCCTCCATGGAAGAGATAGCATCAGCAAGTGAAAGTTTAGCAATGCTTGCAGAAGACCTTCAAATGCTTATAGCAGAGATAAAAATGTAATAGTGGGACAAGGGGTTACAAATGGGACACCGGGTCAGACCTCCTGTCCCAAAACAGGGTAGGAAAACCACCTCTTTTTTATCCTAAAATGGCGAATAAATAAAGGAAAATAATATAAAATGTAGAAATATATATAAGGAGGTGTTAGTTAGTATGCCTAGATATTTACGACCAAAATCAGCCACTGGAATATATCATGTGATGCTAAGAGGCGTTAACAGGATGAATATTTTCTTTTATAAAGAAGATAAGCTAAAATTTTTAGACACATTAATAAGGATGAAATCTAATGGAGAGTACATATTGTATGGTTATTGCATAATGGACAACCATGTACATTTATTAATAAAAGAAGAAAAAGAGCCATTATCTCAAACAATGAAACGGATAGGCGTTAGCTACTCACTTTATTATAATAAAAAATATGAGAGAGTAGGGCACCTGTTTCAAAATAGATTTAGAAGTGAGTGTATAGAGACAGATGGTAGATTACTAACATGTTTAAGATATATCCACAACAATCCTGTAGAAGCCCATATGGTAAAAGATCCCTCAGCTTATCCATGGAGTAGTTATAACATATACATAAATAAAATGGAAAATAAGTATAATATCATATCACCAGAACTAATATTAGATATATTCTCTGAAAACAGAATAGAAGCAATAAAAAAATTTATAGACTTTTCTAGGCAAAAATGTGACAGGACTTTTGTAGATTTAGAAGAGGTAGAAGAAAAATCAAAAAGCTCCTATATGAAAAAAACCTTAGATATACTTAAAGATTATGATTTAAATATAGAAGATATAGCTAAATTAAAAGATAGGAATATTAGAAATCAAATAATAAAAGAAATACACCAACATACTAATATGTCCGCAAGAGAAATGGCCAATATAATTGGTTGGAGTAAAAGCACAATAGATAGAGCATTAAAGGAATAAAAATGGGACAGGAGGTCAGACCCCCTGTCCCAAGACCCCTATCCCACAAAATATGGGACAAGGGGTCTGACCTCTTGTCCCACCATGACCCCTTGTCCCACCATGACCCTTTGTCCCAGACCCCTTGTCCCAATCCATTATGGGTAGACTGTGTATTGATTTTCTGGTTGGTCTTTGTCTCGAATTATTATCTTTACTAAGTTTTCTTTAGTAACTACATCTGGTAATTTGGTGTTGCCATCACTAGCATTCATCCACATAGTCCTAGAGCCATCAGGCAAGGTTATTCTATACCACATTTCATCAGTACCATTTTTCTTATATCTAACTGCATATTCCATATTGGTAGTAGTTCCATTTAGTTCCATTGGATGAACATAATCGCTTAATCTTATATGTTCTAGTGGGAACTTATCTTTAATTTGTATTACTGTTTCTTGACTTTCTAATTCATTATCTGTTGCTTTAAATCTAATTCTTAGTAGCTTGTTATTAGTTAAATCTTCAGTTTTTAAGTATCTCCCACTAATCCATGGTCCATTGTCTATATTATATTCAAATTTATCCCAATTGCCAATTCCATTTATAGATTCAACTATGTTTTCTCCATTATTAATAATTACATTTGGTGGAGAAGCTTTGGCTTTTATTATAGCTTTTTTAACTGGTTGAGATGGCAAATAATCTTTATCTCCTTTTAGTCTAAATTCCAATTTTCCTGGTTTGAAAACTATATTATAAGCTAATATATTTATTTTATTTGGTTCTAATTTTATATAATCAATATTTATCCAGTTACTATCTCCATTTCTATACTGAAGATTTTCTACAATTTCTTGAAGTGTAGATAAGTCATTTTCTGCTTTAATCCATATGGTTCTATCCTTTACACTATATCCAATATTTTCTTCTACAATTGTTAAAACTAAAGTTCTTTCTGCCATAGGACTGTCAGTTAATTTTTTAAAATTGCCAGGTTTTTTAGCTTCTCGTATATATACATCCATTCCTGCCTTTAGAGGCACCTTGGTATTAGGAGAATTACATTTATACCACACCCCATCTAATCCATTGGTACTATTTATACTGTATTCCATATCACTAGTAGTATTCATAATCATGCTTTTCCCTGCATCTATATATACATTAGCAAAGCTTAAAATTGGTGTAAATTTTATAGTTTGAATTTGGCTTGGTAGTTTTTCTTTAGTAGCTTTAATCCTTATTTTAACTTCATCTCCAGCTTCAAATTGAGTAGAAACTTCTCCAGATTTCCATTCTCCATCATTTATTTTATATTCATAGATAGCTCCCTCAGTAGTACCTATTTTTTCTATAGTATAATTAACATCATCATAAGATAGTTCTGGTGCAGGTGCTGGAGGTTCTATTGTAGCTTTTATTC
>JAPXKQ010000205.1:0-3791 GCA_033809995.1 Tissierellaceae bacterium | reverse complement strand
ATGGGCTTGCTGACAGAGATGATGGAAATATTCATATCAGTGCATTTAAAGAAAATGACAAACTTATTATAACTGTATCAGATGACGGCTGCGGTATTAGTGAAGAAGTTATGGAATTTCTAAATAGTAGGGTTAGGAAAAAATTAGAAGGAAGTATCGGAATTTATAATATTGATACAATTATAAGATTACGCTATGGCGATGAATTTGGTGTTTTCTTTAATAAAATTGAAGAAGGTGGAACGAAGGTAACGGTCTTATTACCATTTATTTTGCAGGAGGGAACAGAATATGCTTAAAGTTTTAGTTGTCGATGATGAGAAGCTTGTTCGTAAAGGAATATTATTGGGCATTGACTGGTTGTCCTTGGATTGTATGGTTGTGGCTGAAGCTTCAAATGGATTGGAAGGTCTAGAAGCAGTACATAAATTTGATCCAGATTTAATTATTACTGATATTAGAATGCCAAAGATGGATGGAATAGAGATGCTAAAGCGTCTGCGTGAGGAAAAGAATGATGTTCATGTGATTTTTCTTACAGCTTATAATGATTTTTCTTATGCACAAAAAGCTATCAAGCTTTTAGCATCAGATTATCTATTAAAACCATTTCAAGATGGTGAATTAGAAGAAACAGTGCTAAATGTTCGGAAGAAGATTGAAAGTAAAAATGCTCAAAATAGTTTTGATATTAAAGAAGTGAATTTAAGCCTTAAAAAATGCGACAAAAGCAAGTATGTTATGGAAGCGTTAGATTATATAGCAAAAAATTATAATGATGAAAAGATTAATGTTGATACAATTGCTGAATCTTTGGGAATAAGTGGAGGTCATCTTAGTCGTATATTTAAAAAGGAAACTGATTATACAATTTTATCATATATAACACATTATCGTATTCATATTGCAATGAATTTATTATGTGATTGCAGATACAAGGTATATGAAGTGGCTAGTATGGTAGGATACCGTGATATAACATATTTTAGTAGCATATTTAAGAAAATGGTAGGTCTATCTCCTTCTGAGTATCAAGATCGAAGCAATAGAATATCTGATTTTGGGTAAGATGTTAGAAAAGTCAAAGAAATATCAGTTTTGTCTACTGTTATAAGGTTCAAATATTTTATAAGATGGACTTATCAGGGAAATAGATTCTCTGTAAGAAAGATGATGAAGTTATATACAATTTCTAATTATGCAAGGAGGAGTGGTAAAGTGAAAAATATTAGACGTTTCATATCAGTTTTACTAGTTTGTTGCATGGTTTTAATATCGCTTGCAGGATGTACTAGCCCCAAAACAGTTGACAATACAAATCCGGAAAACGCTTCCAACGGAGAGGGGAATACACCACCTGAAATAAAAGATGATATTGAACTTAGTGAAGTTGAAAAAATAATAAAAGAAGCAGAAACTATGAGCATGGAAGAACTTGCAAAGAAGGCTATTGCTGAATCAAATGGCAAAAAGTTCTATGGTGTTGGTAATTCCAGTCGTGGTAAAACGGCAATACCACTATTTATTGACTACTTAAAGACTATTGACCCTTCTTATACAATGGAATATGACTGGCAGCAGCCTAAGAACAATAAGATTTTTGACCAGCTGACAGCAGATTCTTTAAAAGAAAAAGGCACATTTACCATGACTTTAATACAGGATGGTAACCAAATTGAAAGTAAAATGGTACAGACCAATATTTTAAAAACATTTATTCCACAAGAATGGGCGAAAGCAAATGGAACAACAGTAGATGATTATAAAGGATATCTTCCGCTACAGACTTTGAACAAAGTATTTATGTTTAATAATACAGGTAATGCAACGTTTAAAAACTGTTGGGATTTTGTAGGTAAAGATGTTCATGCACTTTTCATGGATATTGATTCTGAAATCGTTGGCAAGAACTTCCTATATATGCTAACAAGAGATGATTATGCAAATTGGTTAAAAGAAGCATATAATGATTTAGATAGTACGAAACAAGCATATTTTAAACCCGTTATTGATGAAGTCGCAAAAGATGCAGAGGACTTGGGATTGGGTGAAGATGGCAAATATGCACTTGCGTGGATTAAATTGTGGGTAGAGAGTTATAATGAACAGACAGATGACGGACCTATTTGTAATACTCTAGTAACAGATTCAGCTACAGATCAGTGTGGTTTATTAGTTTACTCAAAACTTCGTTCCGTTGAAGAATCAGCTTCAGTATCTAAAAATAATATTACGGTTGCTGCCTATCAGGATGATTATAAAGGAATCGGTGGTTATGGTTATTCTCACTATTTATTTGTAACAAATAACAGCCCTATGCCTTGGACTGCATGTGCATTAATTGCTTATATGACTTGTACGGAAGATGGTTTTAGCGCTTGGGGTAAGGACATGGGGGGATATTCATCAAACCCAGTAGTTGCAACAGCAACAGAAGCAACTTATAATCATAGTAAAGGTGGCTATGAAAATGGTGTAAATGTTTTTGATTGTAAGAATGACAGAGGTTATGACTGGTGGACTACAACTGGTAAATTAGTTCTTGAAGATCCAGAGTATTGTTCTTCTGTATCATTTACAGTAGGTAGTTGGATAGAATTGCTTACAAAATATAGCCAAGAAAAATAACTAGCCTATATTTAATGGCATCAAAGGTGTTATAACACCTTTGATGCTTTTTAAGGAGGTATATATGAATAGAACAGAATCAATAAAACCTAGTAAAATGAGGATTACAATAAATAAAATAAGAACCTTTTTTTCAAAACCTCAGAATACGATTTTGTTTATTTTGGGTATCGTTCTTACTTTTACAACATTCGTACCAATTATCGCCATCATAAAAGATACATTTGCTATTCATCCGGGTACGATAGATGCTTATCTGACAAAAAAAACAACAGGATATTCAGTTGTTAACTATGTGGATTTATTTACAAGCAGACTTGCGAAAACAAACCTATGGATACCAATGCGAAATACAGTATTACTTTCTATTTTTTCATGTATGATTTCAATTGTTTATGGTGGAATTTTTGCATTTTTGGTAACAAGAACAAACCTTAGATTTAAGCAATATTTAAGCTCCATCTTTATTTTTCCTTATATTATGCCACAGTGGACACTTGCAGTTGTTTGGCAGAATATGTTTAATAGTAATGCTGTAACAGGCACCTCTAATGGTTTAATTGCATCCCTGATGGGCGTTAATATGCCGAAATGGTGGTGTCAGGGACTTTTTCCAAGTTCATTGGTTTTGGGATTACATTATGCTCCTTTCGCCTATATTCTAATTGGGGGCATTTTTAGAAATATGGATGCAAATCTTGAGGAAGCAGCCACAATATTAAATACACCAAAATGGAAAACTATGCTTCGCATTACACTTCCAATGGTAAAGCCTGCTATCTTATCTACTATCCTTTTAGTGTTCGGAAGTTCTATGGGAAGTTATCCTGTTCCCCATTACTTGGGACTTGCTACACTTTCCACCAAATATATTTCTTTGAATTCGAAGTACACTGGGGAAGCTAGCATATTAGCAATTATAATGATGATATTTGGTGTGGCAATATTATTAGTAAATCAAATAAATCTAAAAAGCCGTAAAAGTTATACGACAGTGACAGGAAAATCTGGACAAATTTCAAAAATTAATCTTGGAAAAGTAGGGAAAAATGTGATTGCAATTATTTTAATAATACTTACATTTTTCACTAGCATATTTCCGATTATTTCATTTGCTTTTGAAACATTTCTACCAAACCCTGGAGATTATAGTTTTCTCTATA
>JAPXKQ010000204.1:0-3826 GCA_033809995.1 Tissierellaceae bacterium | reverse complement strand
ATGAAACTTTAAAAAACTATGACAATATTGAAATAATCCATGGGGATATTTTAAAAGTTGATATAGATAAAATTATAGAAGAAAAATTTGAAGGAAAGAGCATAAAAGTTGTTGCCAATTTACCCTATTATGTCACAACCCCAATTATAGCCATGTTATTGGAAAAAGATTTAAATCTTGATTCAATTATTGTTATGGTTCAAAAGGAAGTAGCAGAGAGAATGGCTGCATCTCCTGGCGGCAAGGATTATGGTTCTTTATCAGTATTTGTAAATTTCTATAGCAATCCAGAAATAGTTGTAAAGGTACCTAAAACAGTCTTTATGCCTCAACCTAAGATAGATTCAAGTGTAATAAAGCTAAATATCAAAAAAGAATTGCCAGAAGTTGATAAAGAACAGTTTTTCAAAGTAGTTAAGGCTGCGTTTTCAAAAAGAAGAAAGACAATTATAAATTCCCTATCAACATATGGGTTTAAATTAGACAAAGAAGACTTTAAAAAGGCCCTTGATGAGGCTGGAATAAAACAAACGTTACGTGCCGAAAATATTTCAGTTAATGATTTTATCAAGATTAGTAAATTATTGCCCCCATTAGACATATAATTATATAAAAGTTTAATAGGGGGGTTTTTTATGTCTAGAAGTTTAGGATATATTAGGAAGTTCATTATATTCAAAAAAGACTATTCTAATATGCATATGCATAATCCTAGGGGTCACGGGAAAATAGAGATAAAGGGAAGTAAAGGCAACATAACGATAAATATTGAAAATGCAGAGCCTGATAATTTTTATAATGTTGCATTTGTGAATAAAAGAAATGCAGAAATTATCGGTAAAATATATACTGAAGATAATGGCAAAGGAAAGGCTGACATAGTTTATAATTTAAGTGACTTAGAGGCAAAGGGCTTTTCAGCTGATGGAATTAATGGTATTCTTATATTTAGAGATTCGGATGTACTACTAGGTGGTTATATCATAAATGAAGACAATTCGATTGAGGAATTTATAGAAAGATTATCAAAAGAAGTAGTTCAAGCTAAAGTACAGGAAGTAGTTTTAGATGAAGTGAAGGAATTGGGCGGAGCAGCAGCAGAAACACAAGAAGAATTCAAAGAGGTAGACTTAGAGCCAGTGGCGGAGATAATAGAGCCTGTAGAAGAAGTAGTGGAATTTGAAGAAGTAGTGGAATTTGAAGAAGTAGAAGAAATGGAATTTGCAGAGTCTTTGGATGAAGAGTTTGTATCCGAAAAATTATCAGTAGAAGTAATGGCAGTAGTGGATGATGTACTCCCTCCAATTGAGCCAGTAATGGAAGAATACCAACCAGAAGAATATATTCCAGAAGAATACATGGTACCTGCTGTAGAACCCATGGAAGAAAACAAATCCACAGAATTTCCTGCCCAAATTGAATTTGTTGGTCATACTCCTGCTGTTGAGTCTATACCTGAAGAAATATTGACTCCAGATTCAATAGTTCAAATGACTAGCTCAACTACTTATGGTTATGATAATATAGAATTAAATCGTAAGGTTACTCAAAAAAATCAAACAACGGATTATATATTAAGTATATTGAGATATTTTCCATATATTGAACCCTTTGAGTTAGACTTATATGGATATAATTGGTGGAAGATAGACTTTGAAGATGATGAAGATCCAAGAGGATTTTTACCATACTTTAGCTTACTAATTGGTGGAGATCAAAAACATAACAGAATTTATGATAATATCACAACGGCTAAAGACTTAATAAAGAAGTATGAACATTATTTATTTGGGTTATATAACGTAAATGATGAAGTAAAATTTTATATATATGGTGTTCCAGGTGCATTTAGCAAGGAAGAACATCCACATAAAGGAACAACTGGATTTAATACATGGTTTGAAGGAAAAGATGTAGATGGATATTGGTTATTGTATATTGATGCGTTACGTGGGAAGGTAATCTATCCAGCTAATCCAATGATACCAAACAAATAATTGAATGGAGGGGAAAAGATGCGAAAAGATACTGAAGATAAAGAAATCTGCATAGGTCATGCCACTGAAAAAAATTTATTGGATGAAATTAAAAATAATCTTGAAGGAGAAAAGGATATCGAAGTTTTAGCTACTACCTTCAAGGCAATGGGTGACCCAACAAGGCTTAAAATAATATATGTATTATCAAAATCTTCCCTATGTGTATGCGATATTGCTTCCCTATTGGACATGACCCAATCAGCCATTTCACATCAACTTCGAATATTAAGGGATTTAAAATTAGTAAAGTCTAGGAGAGAAGGGAAACTTGTTATTTATTCATTAGATGATGAACACGTATTAGGAATCTTTGAACAAGGCTTAGTCCATGCAAAACATAAATAGGTGTAGATTTATATTTTGTTTTGGGTAACATACAATTAGAATAAACAATTGACAAGTATACCCTGGCAGGGTATAATAAATACATTAAATACATTAAATTATAGGGGGTTTTTATCAAATGGCTGATATAACAATTTATACAAGTAATACTTGTCCTTATTGTACTTTGGCAAAAAATTATTTGAGCGAAAAAGGTTATTCATATAATGAGAAAAATGTTCAAACAGATAAGGATGCAAGAAAGGAACTTATGTCCATGGGACATATGGGTGTTCCAGTTTTAGTAATTGATGGAGAAGAAATAGTAGGTTTTGATAAGGAAAAAATTGATGCATTATTAGATAAATAAAATAGGGTGGTTGATACCACCCTATTTTATTTGTTTAATTCAATCATAAGTCTATCTAAATCTAAACCATGTACCATGGCAGCTTCTTCTAAACTTTCCATTTGGCTTGATGGGCAACCTACACAACCCATTCCAAATCTCATAAGAATTTCTATAGCTTCAGGTTTTTTCCTAATAATTTCGCCAATTAACATATCTTTTGAAATTTCCATGTATTCATCCCTCCTATTCAATTCTTAGTAATATAGTAGCATATCTTTTTAAAAAAAACTAGTACTAATATTATTATCTTTATTTTAAATCTTGATTTAAAAATAATTAAATCAATTTTGAATAAAAATATCCCACCTTGGAAATGATGTTATCAGGAGGTGAAAAGATGGATAATAATGATAACAACAGAGACAATGATAGAGTAAGAAATACTGATAGAAAAAGAGACGATGATTTCAGTATTGGCGAGTTGCTACTAAGAGTATTGGTTACAGCTATAGTGGTAGCAATAGCTGCTTACTTCACACCAGGATTTACCATAGATAGTCTATGGAGCCTTTTATTAGCAGCTGTGGTAATTGGGGTTATAGACCATTTAATTCAAAGGTTTACAGGTATAAATGCATCCCCGTTTGGAAGAGGATTATCAGGCTTCCTAGTAGCTGCAATCATACTTTATGTTACCAAGTTTATAGTACCAGGATTTCATATATCTGTTTGGGGAGCAATTATTGGTGCTCTCGTAATAGGTATAGTAGACGCCATAATGCCAGGAAGAGCGATGTAGTTCAGTTAACAGTGAACAATTAAAAGACAATGAGAATTGACAATAAAAACATCGCAGGTGTCATTTCGACCGAAGTGGAGAAATCTCCTCTTTAAGGCAATAGGCATTGACATAATAGGAGGAAATCAAATTTATACTCTCAGAATTGCATTTGAAGAATAAATGCAATTTTGATGATATGATTAATCTCCTTTTTTAACCCCTAGAATATAATATATCCTAGGGGTTTTTAATTGATAAATGTTGACTTATTGGATAAATTAATATATGATATGTTTAACACATACCCTTGGTGGGTATAAGGTATAAGAA
>JAPXKQ010000203.1:0-3851 GCA_033809995.1 Tissierellaceae bacterium | reverse complement strand
TTAAAGAAAGCTTCAATCAATTTCTACGTGGAATTTCTGATTAGGGGAGTAGAAAGCCTTAATCATGGAATTAAAGATTATAAATATCCTTGCTTACTAACCCATGGGGAAATGGACCGGGTTGTACCTTGTAAAAATAGTCAAAGATTTTATGAAAATATATCGTCTATAGATAAGGAAATAAAAATTTATGATAATTTATATCATGAAATTTTAAATGAAAGAGAAAAGGACCAGATTCTAGAAGATATGGTCCAGTGGTTAAATCAAAGAATTGTCTAATTATCCAATTTAAGTAATATAAAAAAAGCTAATACTGAACAAATTATTCCAAGGGTTATACATAAGCTAAATCCCCCAATACTATATATAACGGATCCCACTATGGAATATAAGGTTATGGTCAAAGCATTTACTGTATAGAAGAGGCTCATAAAAGTGCCTCTTTTTTCTGGTTGAATTTCTGAAGCAAAGGTTTGAAATGCAGTAAATCCACCATCCAATCCAAAGGCAAAGATAGTTGTTAAAAATATAAGCACTGATAAATTCTTAACATATGGAATTGGCAATTGGGAAAGAACTAAAATACAAAAAAATATCTTTGTACTTCTTAACTTCCCTATTTTGTCTGTAATTAGTGTTGATACTAGTATTCCAGTGATTGTTCCAATTGCAACAAAAGTATATGCTAGTCCAATATTTATTTGTGAAAGATTAAATTCATTTGATAAATATATTCCAAAGTAATTTAACAACAATATAGGAGCAGTTAGTATTAAAAACAATGATACAAATACTTTTTTACTTCTTGAATCCTTTAACAATTGTATAAGTTCTTTACTTTCAAATTTAACATCTAAAGACTTCTTAGTTTCAGGAAGTTTTTGAAGCAATAATAAGGATATTAATGCTAAAATACCTAAAGGTAAATAAATACTTGCTGTATTATTAAATTTATTGGTTAGAGTAGTAGCAAATATTGGGCTTGTAAGAATTGCTATACCAAAAGCTGTCCTAAGAATCCCAGATGCCTTACCCCTATTTTCATAGCTAATGAATTCAGACACGTAAGATATATTTGTACCACTTAAAGAGAAATAACCTAGACCTATAAACATTCTAGCTATAGCAAATAAAATTGGATTATGTGCTACACTAGCAATTAAAGTTCCAAAGATAAATATAATCATAGAAATGGAAAGAATTTTTTTCTTACCATATTTATCAGCTAAAATTCCCAGATAAGGAACAAATATTCCAACCATAGAATAGCCTAAATTAAATAGTATTACACTACTATCTTTAATATTAAAATACTCTGATAGAAATGGTGCTAAGGGACTAATTAAGTTCATTTCGGTAGCAATAATAAACTGTATTAAAAAGGTTGTTACAAATATTAATAATTGCATAATATTTCCTCCTAAGTATTGATAATTATTATCTTATCCTATATAATATTCGTGTATCGAAATAATACTTTCACATTAATTAATTGTATCATAAGGAGAGAGAAAATGTTAAAAAGATTTGCTGCATATTACAAACCACATAAAAGACTATTTTTAATAGATATGTTTTTTGCTTTCCTAATTTCTGTTTTTGATTTAATTTTTCCCGTGTTTACAAGAAAAATGGTCAATGAAATAATTCCTGATGGGAGAATGGACTTACTTCTTAGATGGAGTATTATCATGGTACTTCTATTTATCTTAAGGTATATAAGCCAATTTATAGTATCATATTGGGGACATTTATTGGGCGTTAGGATAGAGCATGATATGAGAAGAGATATATTTTCTCACTTACAAACCTTACCTTTTAGTTATTTTGATAATACAAAAACTGGTCATATTATGTCAAGGATAATTAATGATTTAAGGGATATAACAGAATTAGCTCACCATGGTCCAGAGGATTTATTCATATCTTTGGTTATGCTTCTTGGCTCATTTATTATTCTAATTACTATTGAATGGAGATTGACCTTAATACTATTTGCTTTTATTCCAATAATGATTTTCTTTGCTATTTCTAAAAGAAATAAAATGGAAGCAGCCTTTAGGCAAGTAAGAAAGAAAATAGCAAATGTAAATTCTCAATTGGAAAATAGTATTTCTGGTGTTAGGGTTGCAAAATCCTTTACAAATGAAGAGTATGAAATTGATAAATTTAATGAGGGCAACAGGGCATTTTCTGAAGCAAGAAAAGAATCCTACAAGGTTATGGCAGAATTTATATCTGGAATTGGAATTATGTCAAATATCCTAAATCTTTTGGTTATATCCGTTGGAGGCTATTTTGTATATAGTAAAGTGATAGATTTAGGTGATTTATTTGCATACACATTGTATGTTAACTTCTTTATGCAACCTATTAGGAGGCTAACCGAATTTACCCAACAATTACAGGATGGAATGACTGGATTTGAAAGGTTTACTGAAATTATGGATATAGAGCCTGATATAGTTGATAAAGATGATGCGATAGAATTAGATAATGTAAAGGGACATATAGAATTCCATAATGTTTCTTTTAGTTATAACAATGGAGATGGAACTGTTCTAGCTAACTTGAATTTAAATATAGATCCAGGAAAAACAGTTGCTTTAGTAGGACCATCTGGGGCAGGGAAAACAACACTTTGCCATCTAATTCCTAGATTTTATGATATAAAGACAGGAGAAATATTATTAGATGGCATAGATATTAAGGATATTAAACTAAAATCTCTTAGAAAAAATATAGGATTAGTACAACAAGATGTATTCCTATTTACTGGTTCAATTAAAGAAAATATAATGTATGGAAAACCTGATTCAACAGATGAAGAAATAATAGATGCTGCTAAAAAGGCACGAATACATGACTTTATCATGACACTACCAAATGGCTATGATACCTATGTAGGTGAAAAGGGTGTTATGTTATCTGGAGGTCAAAAACAAAGAATTTCTATAGCTAGATTATTTTTAAAAAATCCTCCGTTACTTATATTAGACGAGGCTACTTCTGCACTAGATAACGAAACTGAAATTATGATTCAAAAATCATTAGAGGAATTATCCAAGGGTAGAACAACATTAGTAATAGCACATAGATTGTCTACCATAAAAAATGCTGATGAGATTCTAGTACTAACTAGTGAGGGTATAGTAGAAAAAGGCAACCATACAAAGTTATTAGCTGATGATAAGCTTTATGCAAAACTTTATAAATCCCAGTTCAAGAATTTGGCTGAGTAACAACTATACCTTCCTATTCATATTATATAGTGAATATAAATGGGGAGGTATTAATATGTATAGGGATTACCCAGAGATTTATTACAAAGTTTATCCTAAGATAATCCAAACAATAAATACACATCTAGGCAGTGATTATTCATATGACAATATTCCAAAAGAAAAAATGGATGCTATGGTAGACGATGTTTTTGGGAAAATGGTCAAAGAATATCCTGAAATTTATGATGACCCAGGAGAGAGAAGAGGAAGAGGTAGAACTAGAGCCACCCAAAGACCGTTTTTTGGAAGAGGAAGAATTACAAGGGACTTAATTACTATAATCTTAATCAATGAGCTATTGAGAAGAAATCGTGATGAGCGATATCGAAACGTTCCATATTTTTATCCACTTTAATAGGCTTTTGGGCCTATTAAATTTTGTAAATGGTTTGTCATCTTTTATTAATTGATTTGTAACTAATAGGGTAAAAATGTATAATAAGATTAAGTTAAGTATAGACATAAAATAAGGGGCGCTAGATATGAAAAAAAGGAAAAGTTTCAGGAAGGGATTTATAACTATATCAGTCATTTTAGGAGTATTGTTCGTAGGGAATATATCGA
>JAPXKQ010000202.1:0-3882 GCA_033809995.1 Tissierellaceae bacterium | reverse complement strand
ATATCAGCCATAGCAGTTGTATTAATGATATTTGTTTGGATTGGATGCAATTCAAGAGCAGGGTATTTGGGTGTTGCGATAGCTTCAATATTTGCATTGTGGTTGTTTAGGAAGGTTATTGTTAAGCATTGGAAAATATCTGCTAGCGTTTTTGCTTTATTCATTGTGATGTTGATTGGATTGAATGTTATATCAGATGGAGTTTTGTTTGGCAGGTTAAAATCATTTAATGTTGTGGAACAAATTGAAAATCTAAAAAGAATTGATAAAAACGGGACTAAAATTGAAGATGTTACTTTGGGAAATGATTTTTTTTCCATAAAAACGAACAGAGAAACACTTAATTTTAAAGTTGATGGAAACAAATTATATTTTTTAGATGAAAATTTAAAAGAGTTAGAAATTACAACTAAAGGCAATAATATTACCATAAATGACCCAAAATACTCAAGGTATAAAATATCTATTCCTGAAAATTATCCTGGAGTATCAGTACAAATAGGAACCTATTGGAATTGGACAGGCATAAACTTTTTTATTGCTAATGGTGAAATGAAAATATTAGGTTCCGGAGGGAGATTAGTGGAGCCAATAGTAGCTGATAGGTTTGAACCATTAAATGGTTTAGAAAAATTCATGTCTAATAGAGGATATATATGGAGTCGTACAATTCCTATGTTTAAAACCTACTTTATAAAAGGATCAGGGGCAGATAACTATCCTTTAGCATTTCCACAAGATGATGTTATAGCAAAACTTAATAATTCTATGGATGCAAGTTTGGTAATAGACAAACCTCATAATATGTATATGCAAATAGGAATAAATACAGGAGTAATTTCGATGCTAGCATTAATATCCGTATGGGGAATTTATATTATAGGTAGTTTGAAAATGTATAATAAAACAACTTTTAACTCATTAAAAAAATATATAGGGGCATCATGCTTAATTAGCGTAATTGGTTATTTGTCAGCAGGAATGTTTAATGACCAAATTGTGTCGGTAGCACCATTATTCTGGATAATATTTGGTATAGGCATTGCTATAAATATTTGTTTAAAAGATGAGAAGTTTCAAAATTAGGGTGAACAAAATGGATAATAAAAGAGTAATAAAGAGCGACGGGTTAGTATTTAAAATATTGGAAGAGATACTATATATAAGTTATGTTTTGGTAGGTTTTTATTTGGCTTTTATGATAAGATTTAATATGAATCCTTCCATTCATAATATACAGCCCTATTTTGACAGTATACCTTATATAATAGTTACTACTTTAATTATATTTTATATTTATAATATTATATCAACATTTAAAAAGTCCTTATTCGAAAATGCTGTAATAATTTTCATTTCCTTAATATTAATTAATATAGCTTCTGTTGCCATTGTTTTTTTTAACAGAGGATTTGCTTTTCCAAGAAGTATATTTTTGATAGGATTTATAATCCAGTTCTCGCTAATATTTACTACGAAATATTTAATTATTAGATTTTTTATATCAAAAAGAATAGAAAAAGATATACTCATTGCTGTCGATTCAATGGAGGAAGCAGAATATATTGCAAAAAAAATTCTATTAGATAAAAACAATTTTGATAATATTAGATATATTTGTCATGACATAAATAAAAAAACTTATGAACTTATAGATACTGTTGATAAAGTCTATATTGGTGACAGTATTGATATTACTGACAAGTTGAATATTATAAATTATTGCTCAGAAAAAGGAAAAGCCATATATTTAATCCCAAGTTTATATGAAATTTCTTTAGTGGATTTTAAAGTAAGTCAAGTTGATGATTTGCTTGTTTTTAAGTTAGAAGACTTAGGATTGACTTACGAGCAAAGAGTTATTAAAAGAACTTTGGACATTACTATATCTTCTATAGGTTTGATTATCACATCCCCATTAATGATAATTATTCCAATAATTATAAAATTGTATGATGGAGATTCAATATTTTTTAAACAGGAAAGAGTCACTGAAAATAATAAAATATTTAATTTATATAAATTTCGTACTATGGTAGAAGATGCCGAAAAGCACACGGGTCCTGTTTTGGCGACAGAAAAAGATACAAGAATAACACCCTTGGGAAGATTCTTGAGAGCATCAAGGTTAGATGAGTTGCCGCAATTATTTAATGTTCTTAAGGGAGACATGAGTATAGTTGGTCCAAGACCTGAAAGACCTTATTTTGCAGAACAATTTAATGAAGAAATTGACGGATTTAAGTATAGGGTATATGTTAAAGCAGGTATTACAGGATTAGCTCAAATACTGGGAAATTATTCGACAGATCCAAAAACAAAAGCTAAATATGATTTAATGTATATAAAAAATTATTCAATATTACTAGATATTAAAATTATTTTTAATACAATTAAAATCATATTTTTAAAGAATAGATCAAAGGGTGTAGTTAAAGAGAAAGAATTAGATGAAATGCTACGGACTATAGGGTTAGAAGCATATAAAGAATTAGGTGTTACTAAGATAAAGTGATATTAACAACGTTGTGAAAACTAAGAATTATATGGATTAAAAAGAAAATATGTATTTTGTATTTATAGAGGATATAACTGGGAAAAAGATAATTTGATATATTTCGATAGCTAATGGTAAGGTTATAAAATAAATAGTTAATAGTATTGATTAATTAAAACTTTGGAAATTGATTAAATAGATAATAAATAATTCTGGGGGATTTTCATATGGAAGAAATGAAATATTCAGTTTTAATGTCCGTTTACTATAAAGAAAAGCCTGAATATTTAAAGGCCAGTATAGATAGCATGATTAAACAAACAATTAAACCAGACGAAATTGTATTAGTAAAAGATGGACCATTGACAGAATCTTTGGATGACGTGATACATGATTACGAAGATAATTCAATATTACATATTATTGAATTGAAAGAAAATGTTGGTTTAGGTAAAGCATTAAATATTGGTTTAGAAAAGTGCCGAAATAAAATAGTGGCTAGAATGGATACTGACGATATATCAATACCAGATAGATGTGAGAAACAGTTATTGATGTTGAAACAAAACAAAGATGTTAGCGTAATTGGCACTGGTGTGGCAGAATTTATTGGCGACCCAAGTAATATTGTTGCATATAAAAAAGTTTATAAAGAACATGAGGATATAAAAAGACAAATGAAGTATAGAAATCCAATGAATCATCCTTCTGTTATGTATAGAAAAGAAGATGTAATATTAGCAGGAAGCTATAAACATTGGTTTCTAAATGAAGATTATTATTTATGGATTAGGATGCTGCAGAAAGGCTTTAAGTTTTCAAATGTGGATGAGCCCTTAGTTTTAATGAGAATAACAGATAACACATATCAAAGACGTGGAGGATGGAAGTATTTTATTACTCAGGAAAAATTATTTTATTACATGTTAGAAAATAATATTATCAATATTTTTCAATATTTCTATAATAATTGTATTAGTTTTTTTATAAGAATACTAATACCCAATAAACTTAGAAAAGCAATATACCTAAAATTGATAAGAAGCTCTTTTTATTGGTTTAATTAATTAAGTTAAAAAGATATTTTAATTCTAGCTAAATTTATATAACATAATGAAATACTAATTGTAAAGACATTTGTTATTACCCTATTAGATCTAAACTATATTTTAGATATTTTTAACAGTTTTATTGTAGCTGTGGTATGACGTTGTTTTTTGGGCTAGAAATATGTTAAATCAATTTTATAATTAAATAAGGCTCTGTAAACTAAAAATGAAATAAAAGCACAATGTTTCGTAGAATTAAGTAAAATTGCTTTAAATTTCGCCTTGATGATGATAAAGCTTCGCCTGTGAAATTATCAAGGGTAAAATGAACGTGCT
>JAPXKQ010000201.1:0-3886 GCA_033809995.1 Tissierellaceae bacterium | reverse complement strand
ATAGGTGAAAAAATCAACAATTATCTGGTTTTAAGCGTATCGACAGATAAAGATACAATCAATTCTATTTTAGAAAGATATAAGTTATTAAAATATGATGGTTTGATATTGACCAAATTTGATGAAGTTACAGTTTTAACAAATTTTTGGTATATTATTGAGAACAATACATTGCCTGTACAATATTTCTGTTTTGGACAAGATGTGCCTGACGATATAAAAGATGCTACCTTGGATAATTTATTAGATTATATTGAGGGGAATTTTATATATGCTTGATCAAGCTAGTAAACTTAGAGGAATGGTTGATAAAAATAAAAAAGAAATAGAAAACAGGCAAAGTATAAAGATTTATTCTATTGTAAGCGGCAAGGGTGGAGTAGGAAAAAGCAATTTGAGTGTTAATTTAGCTATTAAATTTCAACAAATGGGCAAAAAAGTACTTATTTTAGATGCTGATGTGGGATTTAGTAATGCAAATATTCTACTGGGTGTAGATACTCCTCTCAATTTATTTCATTTACTGAAAGAAGGAGTATCTTTAGAAGATATTATAGTTACAGGTCCTACAGGTGTAGACATACTTTCTGGTGGAACAGATTTATTCTATATGGAAACTTTAGATTACGGAAGCCAAAAAAAAGTAATCAATGATTTAAGTGCTATAGGCTATTATGATATTATAATAATCGACAATAGTGCTGGAATTAGTATGCAGTCTCTAACATTCACAATATTTGCTCACGATCTGATATTAATTACAACTCCAGAGCCAACAGCAATTACAGATGCTTATAGTTTTCTTAAAGCTATTTCTACTTATAAATTGAAGGATAAGGTCAAGGTTGTTATTAACCAAATACCTGATATTGCAACAGGAGAAGATACATTCAATAAATTGTCTTTGACAAGTGAAAAGTTTCTAAAATTGGATTTGGAAAACATAGGCTTTATTTTCAATGATATTCGGGTCAAGAATGCCGTTATGGACCAGTTACCTGTAGTTCTAAAATATCCAAATTCACTTGCTAGCAAGAATATTACACAAATTTGTAACAATATTTTGGGTGATAAGGATTTTAACTTCAACGTATCAAACTTAAAACAATTAAGTAACAGACTACTAAAAATATTTGGGTGATACTTATGTCCGTATTTAACTTAATGAGTAAAATTGAAATGATAACAGAAGAAGGCGAAGTCACCTTTGGGCTTATTCAAGATATTGTGGGAAATAGACTATATGTATCAATGCCACCTGATGATAGACGATTTAAACTTCTTCAGATAGAAGACAAAATAAAATGTATAGTTTACGATAAAAACAAGGTTCTAGGCTTTGATGGGGTGGTTTTAAACCGTATATCTGGTATAACTCCAGTATATGAAATATTTTCCTATGATAATTTTGAAACAATCCAAAGAAGGGAATTTGTAAGGGTAAAAACCACCATACCCTTAATATATACTGATAACAAATACTTAATAAATACAAATTTTGAAGATCATTCTAAAATTAAAGGAAAGTTAGAAAATATGAAAAAATATTTAAAGGATGGAATGATTTCTAACATAAGCGGTGGAGGGTTAAAATTTTCCTGCAATGAAAACTTAAGATATGTAAAATTATTATTGTTAGTCTTTGAATTATCAAATGATATATTTGTTGTGAAGGGTGAAATTGTTTATAAGGATATAAATACATCCTCAAACAAGACTGTTTACAATTATGGAGTTAAATTTATAGATATTAGCGAGAAGACTAGTGAAAAAATCATTAGATATGTGTTCCAATTGATGAGGAAAAACAAGATTAGATAAAAAACACAGAATGTGTCATCTCTAGCGTAGTCGAGAGATCTCCGATTTTCAATATTCCCAAATTAGGAGATTTCTCCATTTCAGTCGAAATGACAGGGGTTGAACTTTTGAAAAGAGAGGGTAATTTTTATGTCTTATGCATTAGGTGAACGTGACAATCAAATAATTAAATATTTGCCCTTAGTAAAAAAAGTGGTTGGTAGAATTGATGTAAGGGGTAGCGATTATGACCAAGATGATTTATTTAGTATAGGTGTTATTGGACTTATGGATGCCATAGAAAAATTTGATCATAGTAAAAATGTACCCTTTGAAGCATACGCTAATTTAAGGATAAGAGGTTCTATAATAGATGAACTAAGAAAAACAGGAAGAGTATCTAGGGATAAAATTGATAAGTTGAATCAATATTATAATGCAAAAGAAACATTGGAAAATAAGCTTCTAAGAACACCAGAGGAATGGGAAATATGTAAAGAACTTGGAATTGATGATAAACAACTATCAAAGATACATGAAACAGTTCATTTCCTATCAACTATATCATTGGAGTCTTCCATATTTTCCAATGTGGACAATGATATTCAACTAATGGATACGGTAAAAGACTACAATACTAAGACTCCTGAAGAGGAGATAATTGATAATGAGCAAAGAAAATTGTTAGCTGAAGCAATCAGTAAATTGGATGAGAGAGAAAGGATTATCCTAAATCTATATTACAATGAAGAATTATCATTAAAAGAAATAGCCTATATCCTTGATATTTCCATACCTAGGGTATCTCAATTACATGGTAAAATCTTGTTAAAATTAAGAGGAATGATAAGTTCCAGCTTGGAGGAAGACTGATGTTTTATTTTTTAGTTACAATAGGGATATCTTTAATAGTATATGGAATTTATAAGGAAAAGGATAATCTATCGATTTTAGTAAAAGAAAAACATAACAAAATTGAGTTAAATGAACTTAATCATTTAAGCAAAAGAATTGAAAACATTGAAAAGATATTGTTTTACTCCAATGACTTTGAGGCTTATCTCAATGAAGAAAATGAGATTTTAAAAAAAGGTAATGAAGTTACCTATGAAGAAGTTGAAAACACAATTTCACAGAATTCATTAGAAAAGTATAAGAAGATTTTACAATATGAAAAGGAAAATCATTCTTTAGAGGAGATTTGTTCTCTATTAGATATGAAAAAGGGGGAGGTACTATTATTAAAAAACTTGTACAAAACCTACAAAATATAGATGGGAAAATCCTAGCTGCAATTGGAATGGGGATGCTTATATCTGCAATCCTTATGAATATGAGCTATATTAAAAAGTTTCAAAGGGATGTTGAAGTAGAAGCTCGTAAATTGGGTATGGTATATCCTTCTGAAATAAAAACTATAGAGGTTAAACCTTGAAAGGATGATATATATGATTCGAAGTATCAATACAGTCAATAATAATATGAATATTCTTCAAAAGAGATTAGAAAACACCAATGCTAACATTGCAAATGTCAATACACCAGGATATAAATTTCAGGACCTAGTACAAAGTACAAAAGAACCCCAAGAAATGTTCAACTTTACAGGCGGAGCCAAGGGAAATAGTAGAGTTGATTTAGGTAACTTTGTTTATAGCAATCAAATAGACGAAGCAAGAATAAATTTTGGACAAGGTATCTTATATGAGACAAATAAAGAAACAGATTATGCAATTATAGGTGATGGTTTTTTTACTATAAGAATGAACGATGGTCAATTAGCCTATACAAGAAATGGTAATTTTAAATTTAATGATGAAAACCAATTAATAACTATGGAAGGATACCTAGTTGTTGGTGGAGACAAAGGAGAACTATCATCATCAGGCTTAGATTTATTGATTACAGATTTTGATAATTATGATGACCTGACAAATATAGGAGAGACCCTATTTACTAGCAATACTGAAGGATATATAGTACTAAATCCTGAGATAAGACAAGGTTTTTTGGAAACTTCCAATGTTTCTATAGTAGATGAAATAGTAAAATTGATAGAAGTATCAAGAGAATTCGAATCAAATCA
>JAPXKQ010000200.1:0-3893 GCA_033809995.1 Tissierellaceae bacterium | reverse complement strand
AAACCGTACACTCAAAAATCGGACACACAGAACTCGGACACCAATAATACTAACAGCTTTAATACTAACAGTATTTATTATAATCAATCTATCAATCAACAGCCGACGAAGTCGGACAATCTTAAAAGAGATAGAGAGATAGAAAGAGAAATAAAAAATAAGATGATTAAAGAAGAAATAAAAAAACAAGGAAAATTGCCTTATATATATACTGCTGATAGGGATAATATGGAGATAGCAATACACTTATTAACTGAATATGAAGCTCAATTAGATTGGTACTTAGATAATAAGGACAATCTGAATAATAAAGATAATTTAAGGTTTGATACCTTTAAGTTATTTAATGAAGCATTAATAGAAATGCTTACAAGTGAAAAAATGACATTAAAAGGAGCTTATATAACTTATGCTAAGGTTTACGATAGGTTGTCTGAATTTATAGAAGTAAAGGATCAATATATGACTATAGGTTGGATAATGGATAATGCAATAGCTGATTATATAAATGCTTGTGGAAATACAGAAATCCAAAATCCAATGGGTTATATGAAATCTGTAATATGGAACTGTTTGCAGACAGGAAATATATCTGTTAGTGCTTCCATAAGGAGAGATTTTGGATATTAAAATATAAGAACTGTAAATTTACAGTTCTTATATTTATACTATACATAAGGTTATAAACATATAAATTTATTAATTAATGTGAAAATAATGTGAAAATCATATTGTAAATATTAATATAGTATGATATAATAAGATTATAACCACATAAGGTTATAACATTACAATCATATAAAATTACAATGTTACCATAAAGGGGGAAATTTTATGTATTCAGATAGCCAAAAGAAAAGCCATCAAAGATCTATAAGAATGACACCTTATGTACATAGCATTATAGACAACTTTGAGGGAGAAAGTTTTAATCAAAAATTCGAGAATTTAGTTATATGCTTCTCTAAAGTTGAAGAACAATTAAAAATCAATATAGTTGAGAAAGAAAAAACTATCAAAAATCTAGATGGAAAAATATCTGAAAAAACTTCACTACTTGCTAAATTAGATAAAATAGAAAGTTATGTTGATAGTATTATAAGAAGTAACCCAATCTAAAGAGCTACAGTTGATACCTGGATAAAAATTGAGTTACATTGAAAGGAGCTAATAAAATGATAAAAGGAATTGAAAAGCTAAATCAGGAACAGAAGGATCACATGGAAAAAGTTAATAAGCTTCATACCGATTGTGTAGGTTTGGATTATAAGGCAGGTATGAAAATTGTCGAAACTTGGATTGATAAAAATAATACTGTTTGTGTAAGACTGAAAAATGGAGATTGGTATCATTACACGAAAGATGGTACTTGGTATTAAAGATAAATGTAACTTTATACACTTATAAGGTTATATGTTTCTAAGGTTAGAATATCAAATAAAAGGAGTGAAGAAAATGTTATATAATTTTGAAGAAAGATATAATAAGTTAATTGAAAAAGATGGTACGAGTGAAGGAGATACAGAAAGAAAAACATTGTTTTATATTTTAGCAGGTAATACTGATTTATATGCAAAGGCAGACCATATCTATAACTTTAAAGAAAGACTTATTACCCCTGAATGTTTGGAAGGAGAAACAATAGATTTATGTAGCAGTTCAAGGAAACTTGTAAAACTAGCTTATAATTTATTTAATAGCTTCCCTGCTGATGTTATTGATACATTTTATGTGTTAGATGAAGATAACTTTAACTTAGCTTTAAATGCTATTAAATTAAGGTTTAACAAGACAACCATATAACCTTATAATGTTATATGGTTGTAAAAGTAGTTAAGATTATGGAAAAAGGTTTTTTAAAAAATATACTCATTGAAACGATAAAAAATATTTTTAATACTGTCATTACTAATAATATATTTAAATATTTAGGAATATTAGTTGTGATTGCAGTAATTATAAAAATATTTAAACCTCAAATAAAAGGATATATAGGGGAAAAAACTATAAACTTTATGTTAAAAAAGCTTCCAGAAGATTATAAAATTGTGAATGATATTTTTATAAAGAATGATGGTTGGAGTAGTCAAATAGATCATATTATTATTTCAAAATTTGGAATTTTTGTAATAGAAACTAAAACATATAAAGGGTGGATATATGGGAAAGAAAAACAAAAACAATGGACACAAAACTTATATGGGAAAAAATATTATTTTCAAAATCCACTACATCAAAATTATGGACATATCCAAAATTTGAAAAAAATAAAAGGATTGGAAGAAATAGATTTTATATCATTAATTTTATTTTCTGGGGAAGCAACATTAAAGAATGAAATAAATAATGTTGTTTATTTTTCAAAAGCAAAAAAATGGATTAGTAGCTATCAAAAAATAATCTATAACGATAAACAAGTAGACTTTATTTATAATACCATATTAAATAATAATATAGTTGATAAAAAAGCAAGAAACGAGCATATAAACAGTATAAAAATAAAGAAAGGTAGTGTAGATCTATGATAAGAAAAATTGCTATAGCAAATCAAAAAGGGGGAGTTTCTAAAACAACAACAACTCATGCTCTAGGAGCAGGGTTAGGAATAAAAGGATATAAAGTATTATTAATAGATTTAGATCCACAAGCAAACTTAACAGATAATGCAGGTATTGATAATTATAATAATAATACCATTTATGAAGTCATGAAAGGGGATATTAAAGCTGATGAAGCTATAAGGGAAACTAAATACTTTGATATTATACCTTCTAACTTAAATTTAGCTTCTGCTGATTTGGAATTTGCTAAGACTGGAAAAGAATATATTTTAAAAGAAACTTTAGCAGAAACAGAAAAAGACTATGATTTTATTATATTAGATACACCACCAGCATTAGGGATATTAACAGTAAATGCTTTTACTTATGTAGACGACATTATTATTCCAACTAATGCTAGTATATTTGCTTCAAGTGGAATAATGCAGTTGTTTAATTCTATAGAAACAGTAAAGAAATATTGCAATCCTAATGTTAAAATAGATGGTATATTATTTACAAAATTCAATAAAAGAACGATAATTGCTTCTGAAATAAAAGAATTAACTGAAATAATTAGCAAGGAGATTAAAACAAAAGTATATAAATCACAAGTTAGAAACTCTGTTATGGTAGAAGAAGCTCAAGCAAACAGGATTGATATATATTCTTATGATAAGAATAATAATGTATCAAAGGACTACATGACTTTTATCAATGAATATTTAAGTGGGTTAGGAAAGGAGAAAATAAATGTCTAAGAAAAGTAGAATTAATACACAAGAAATTGCTAGTAGGTTTATATCTTCTATACCTAATGAAGAAAAAGAAAATGAAGTTGAAGAAAAAAAGATTGAGATAAAAACTGAAAAAAAAGAAGTTAAAAAAACAAGACCATTTATAAAAGATGGTGGTTATTCTCAAAGAGCTTATTATATAACAGATGAACAATATAGAGAATTGAAAATATTAGCAGTCGAAAATGATACTGATACATCTTCTTTGGTAAGGGAAGCATTAGACCAATTTTTAAATAAAAGATAAGGGGGGTAAATAATGGCAAATAGAAATTTTCAAAGAGCAAAAGCAAATAAAAATGATGAATTTTATACTCAATTAAAAGATATAGAGAAGGAATTAAGACACTATAAAGACCATTTTAAAAATAAAGTTGTCTACTGTAATGCAGATGATCCAAGGGTAAGCAATTTTTTTCATTATTTTTCTCCTAGATTCTACGTCAGTACTTCAAAAAGCATAATCAAAGCCTTGATAAATATGCGTTCCTTCGAAATTCAGCTTTCACCCATTGGGTGAAAGAAAAGTGCTCAAAAATATGTTAAATTATCAGCT
>JAPXKQ010000199.1:0-4004 GCA_033809995.1 Tissierellaceae bacterium | reverse complement strand
AGGTCTTTCTCAAAATAGATTTATAAATATATTAATAGACAGGGGTTATCTTTATAGAAACCAAAAAGGGAAACTAAGATTTTATTCAACTGCAGCTGATTACTTTAAATTAAAAGATTATATCAATTAGTATAATGGTGAGCCTGGAGTATATACAGTAGTAAGACCTGAGGGAAGAGCATATTTTTTCTCCTTACTTAAAGAAATGGGAGAAATCTAGAAAGGAGGGAGCCATAATGCTTATGCTAAATACAAAAAGTTCTATTGACTGTGATGAGATTGAATTTGACAAACACAGTAAAGAAATAGAAGAAGTAATGGAAAAACTGATGAAGCTAGAGAATTTTGATTGTGTAGTCCTTCAAAAGTATATAGATCCAGCTAACAAGGACAAGGAAATGCAAGTAATAGATTCTAACTTATGGGATATATATGAGTTAGCTGAATATGCAGACTTTAAAAATGGTGTGGATATTCTGCTTGATGATGAAGGATATTTAAATTTATCCGTCTATGGCCAAGGTTATAAGATGGGGAATAAGGATTACCTTATAAATTCCGTATTTAAGATTATACCAAGGGATGAGGACTGGAATTTTCTAGATATATCTGATTTTATACTTAAGGGAGGGACAGTAAAGCTTTCTGAAAAACAACTAGAAAAGGGGAAAAAGTCAACCATTGAGCTTCTTAACCACTGTAAGGAAAAGGTGGATAGAAATTTTACTCTGCTTAAGGGAGGTAAGGAAAAAAGTCTTGGTGGAGAGAGATAAAAATATCCCCAATACTAGGAGGTGAGGATTTGAGTGTAGTAGAAGGGATTAAAAAGGATATAAAAGAATTATTTAAAGTGCAAAATAAGAAGGCTTTTCTTAAAAAAAACATACCTTATCTTGCATTTTTCTATTTAGGGGATATTTTCTCTCACCATGTAAATTCATATGTAGGGGGTGATTTAATAGACCGTTTATTTCAAGCGGTCCTGGAAATAGAAACAATTAGATTATATCCTAGCCTAGACCCCAAGGACTTACTTGCAGGGTTTATCCTAGCTATTTTGATTAAGTTAATTATCTATAGCAAGGGCAAAAATGCTAAAAAATTTAGAAAGGGTGAGGAATATGGTTCAGCAAGATGGGGTAATTCAAAAGACATTGCCCCATATGTAGATGAAGACTTTAAGAATAACCTACTTCTAACGCAGACTGAGAGAATTACCATGAATAGTAGGCCAAAAAATCCTAAGTATGCTAGAAATAAAAATGTTCTTGTAATAGGGGGATCAGGTTCAGGAAAAACTAGATTCTTTGTAAAGCCTAATCTTATGCAGCTTCATTCAAGCTATGTAGTAACAGACCCTAAAGGAAGTCTACTTCATGAGTGTGGCAAGATGCTAGAAATAAATGGTTATGAGATAAAAACCCTAAATACAATTAACTTTAAAAAGAGTATGAAATACAATCCTTTTGCCTACCTTAGAAGTGAAAAAGATATTCTAAAATTGGTCCAGACTATTATAGCTAATACAAAAGGGGAGGGAGAAAAGGCAGGAGAAGATTTTTGGGTGAAAGCTGAAAGACTTTACTATACAGCCTTAATTGGCTATATCTTTTATGAAACACCAAAAGAAGAACAAAACTTTACAACCTTACTGGCCATGATAGATGCTAGTGAGGTTAGGGAGGAGGATGAAAATTTTAAAAATGCAGTAGATTATATGTTTGAAGCCTTAGAAGAAAAGAACCCAGACCATTTTGCAGTTAAACAATATAGAAAATATAAGCTAGCTGCAGGAAAGACCGCAAAATCTATTTTAATATCCTGTGGTGCAAGGTTAGCCCCCTTTGATATTAAGGAACTTAGAGATTTAATGAGTGAGGATGAGATGGAATTAGATACTCTAGGAGATAGAAAAACAGCCCTTTTTGTTATCATTTCAGATACAGATGATACCTTTAACTTTGTTGTATCACTTATGTATTCTCAGATGTTTAACCTACTTTGTGATAAGGCCGATGATGTATATGGGGGAAGGCTACCAATCCATGTTAGGTGTCTTCTAGATGAGTTTGCCAATATAGGCTTGATTCCTAAATTTGAAAAACTTATAGCAACAATAAGGTCAAGGGAGATAAGTGCCTGTATTGTATTACAGGCCCAATCCCAACTAAAGGCAATTTATAAGGACAATGCAGATACCATAATAGGAAACTGTGATACAACTTTATTCTTAGGTGGAAAGGAGAATGGTACTTTAAAAGAGATTTCAGAAACATTAGGTAAGGAAACTATTGATTTATTTAATACATCGGAAACAAGAAGTAATCAAAAGTCCTTTGGACTTAATTACCAGAAGACTGGTAAGGAGCTTATGACCAAGGATGAACTTTTTGTAATGGATGGAAGCAAGTGTATTATGCAGCTTAGGGGTGTAAGACCCTTCCTATCAAATAAGTTTGATATTACAAAACATAAGAATTATAAGTTCCTAGAAGATTATGATGATAAAAACTTCTTCGATATTGAAGAATATATGAAAAGGCAAGGTAAGGCAAGGCTCGGTAAAGAGTCAATAATAACAAGACTGTAGGTGATCTTATGGTGATTAGGGTAAGAAGCCCAACTAAATAAAATATTAGATTAATATTAGCGATTGGATATGAAATAAGTCTAGTCGCTTTTTTTGTTTCAAAAAAGAAAATAGGAGGCAGAGATTAAGATATGGCAGATTTAAAAGAAAGAGATATGAAAAATGTAACAGCTAATCTAGTAGGGGAGGTAAAAACAGCCTCTTTTGACTGGGATGGCAAAACCATAGATGTTACAAACTTTTCCCTAGTGGAGAAAAGAAATGGTAGAAGGTATTACACAAATTGTTCAGCCTATGGAGAATGGTCTGAGCTAGCCAAGGAATTAAAGGGAGGAGACCTTGTCCATGTCTTTGGATACATCAAGGAAAGAAGAAGCAATGACAAACTTTATAAAAATTTTATAGTAAAACATATGAATAAAATAGAAAAAGAAAATGAGGAGGAAAAATAATATGGCATTTTTTACAGAGGGAGTATCAGTATTACAAACATTAGTAACAGCAATAGGTGCAGGTCTTGGAGCGTGGGGAGTAATTAATCTTATGGAAGGCTATGGAAATGACAACCCTGGAGCCAAGTCACAAGGGATCAAACAACTAATGGCTGGAGGAGGAATAGTCCTTATAGGAATTAAGCTAATTCCTTTACTTGCCAATACACTTAATTAAGAAAGAGGTAGATAAATTATGTTTGGACTTTTCGATAAGATAACTGAATTTTTTCAGGAGATTATTATCGGAATTATCCAAGCAAACCTTGAAGGAATGTTCTTAGATATAAATGAGAACGTAAGTCTTGTAGCTACAGAAGTCGGTAAAACTCCAAGTGGTTGGAATGCAGAAGTATTTAGTTTTGTAAAAAGTATTAACGACACTGTAATTATCCCTATAGCGGGAATTATCATAACCGCCGTCTTGTGCATAGAGCTGATAAACATGGTCATGGAGAAAAATAATATGCACTCAGATACAGATACATTCGATTTTTTCAAATACATCATTAAGATGTGGGTAGCAGTATGGTTTGTTAGCAACGCTTTTACCTTTTCTATGGCAGTATTTGATGTATCTCAGACCTTGGTAACTAAGGCGGCGGGAGTGATAAACACAAGTGCATCCCTTGATGCAATGGATGTAGCAGCAATGGTAGAACATCTAAAGGATGAAAGCTTATGGAATCTGATACTGATAGCTTTGGATACTTCTTTAGTGAAACTTTCAATCCAGGTTGTTTCAATTATAATTACTGTAATTACTTACGGTCGTATGATTGAAATTTGCCTGTATAGCTCAGTATCAGCCATTCCTTTTGCAACTATGGGAAACAAGGAATGGGGTCAGATTGGAAGTAATTATATTAAGGGATTATTTGCACTTGGACTTCAAGGATTGCTCTTAATGATATGCCTTGGAA
>JAPXKQ010000198.1:0-4034 GCA_033809995.1 Tissierellaceae bacterium | reverse complement strand
CTATAAAGTCCTGGAAAGACTCTATATGACCTAATTCAGATTTAGTCCTTCCATGCCCCCTCAAATCATATCTATAAACTGAGTAATTGGCATCGTTAAATTTCTTAGCTACATAATCATAACGGCTCGAATGCTCCGCAAAACCATGGTTTATAAGTATTATAGCCTTTGGATTATCAACTAAATCTTTTAGATAATAAATTTGAATACCATCCCTTAATTCTAAAAAGTTTGACATTTGATCACCCCTATTTAGTTTTATCAAAAGCAACCTTAGCTGCACCAATGATACCTGCATCATTTAAATATATAGCAGGTACTATTTTTAGTCCTTTGTCATTATTTACGTATTCTTTATAGTAGGCCAACATCTTATCCCACCAATACTCTTTTGAATTGATTACACCACCACCAATTACTATACCTTCTGGGTCAAAGATGTTTTTTAGTGACACAATATATATGGCTAAATCCTGAGTAAATTTGTCCACTAATTCTCCATCTATTTTAACTGTTAATGAATCTCTAAATATATATTTTCCCTTTTTAAAATCTCCTGTTATTTCTTCATATATTCTTTCTACTGCTGCACCAGAAATATATCTTTCTACGCATCCTTTTTGCCCACAATTACATTCTCTTCCTTGGGGATACAAAATGGTGTGTCCTAATTCAGCACCTTGAAAATTGTTTCCACTCCATATGCCTTCCTTTTCTGTATATATACATCCCCCTACACCTGTTCCAAGAGTAAGCAATACAAAACTTTTAAACCCCTTGGAAGCCCCTATCCAGCCTTCGCACAAGCCTGCAACATTAGCATCATTTTCTACAAAGATAGGTAAATTGGGAAATTCTTTAGATAACTCTCCTTTTATATCTGTATAAGCCCATCCTTCAATGTTTCCCCCAATATCTAGAACTTTACCCTCCTTTGAATCAATAAAACCAGGTGAGCCCAATCCTATACCTATTACTTCGTCATCTATTAAGTCTCTTATTACTGCACCTATTCTATTTAGGACCTCTTTACTACCTACACCTTTTCCTGTATCCCTCTCTGCTTTTTTAATTATTTCTCCATTTTCATTGACTACTCCACCCTTGATACTTGTCCCACCTAAGTCGATACCTATAGTTTTTCTCATATATATATCCCCCTAAGATAATTTTTCATATAATTCATCTATTTTTTTAATTACATTATTAATACCTATATTTTCAATTTTATCATCTTTTAAATTATATTTGTCCTTTAAGGATAATATTCGATAAAGTTTTCTATCTATTTCATCTATAGAGATCTCGCCCTCGTCAATACCCTTTTTAATTGCATCAATAACAATAGATGGATTGTCTCTACCATGGCATACTAATATTATATCACCACCACCTTTTAGAAATTTTATAGCACCTTCTTCTATTGAGTAGTTCTTTGTAATGGCACCCATGGTCATATCATCAGAAACAATTACACCATTATAGTTTAACTTATTTCTTAATAAACCATTGATAATATCAGCGGACATGGAAGCAGGATAGTAGGCATCCAATTGCGAAAACAAAATATGTGCTACCATTATCATATCGGTATTTTTATTTATAACTTCTCTAAAAGGTACTAGTTCTAGGCTTTCTAATTCATCTAAGGATTTATCTATCCTTGGTAAGTCCAAATGTGAATCAACACTTGTATCTCCATGTCCGGGAAAATGTTTGACACTTGAGATTATCCCTTGGGAGTGAATCCCTTCCATAACACTAAGACCGTTATTGACCACCTTGTGGGCTGTATTGCCAAAGGATCTATCCCCTATAACAGGATTTTTAGGATTTGAGTTTATATCAAGGACTGGAGCAAAGTCTAAATTAAACCCTAGTTCCTTTAAACTTAATCCTAAGATTTTTCCATATTCAATTGAAAGCTCTTTATTGTTTACTTCCCCCAATTTCTTAGGAGTTGGCAGCTTCTTATATATTTTAGATAATCTGCTGACCCTTCCACCTTCTTCATCTATTGACAGAAATAGTGGGATTTTATTGGATGAATTGTTTTCTTTTAGACCGTTAAGCATATTTAAAACTTGACTTTCATTATCGATATTTCTAGAAAAGAATATGAAGCCACCAACTTTATTTACTTCCATTTGGTATATATCATCTTCATTAATTTCTAGACCTTCTTTACCTACAATAATCAATTGTCCTATTTTCTCTTCTATGGTCATATTTTTTATCATTTCTTCTATTTTATCTATCTTATTTTCATCATTAGTAGGATTTTCCTGTACCATATCATCGTTGTTCTTCTCATTATCATTAATCTTCCCATTGTCCTTTTTACAACTAGTTATCATTAATATTAAAATTAATAATAACATTAGATATTTATTTTTTTTCATTAGTTTTTAATTCCTCTCTTGTGTTATTACAATTGTGAATTGTGAATTGTAAATATGTTCTATATTTAGATTACCCTAAATATACGTTTATTTCAATCTCTTCTTATATTCTACTATCTCCTTATTGTTCCCTAATATATAATGTCCAGGATTTATTTCAACCCATTTTGGTTTATCAATGGAGTAATCGTGGATATTTGGATTGTAAACTTCAAGTTTCTTTTCCTTCTCTCTTTTTGGATCTGGTAAAGGTATTGCTGACAATAAAGCTCTTGTATATGGATGTAATGGATTCTTAAAAAGCTCTTCTGTCTCAGCTAATTCAACTATCTTTCCCTTATGAATTACTGCAAGTCTATCAGTGATAAATCTTACGACGGATAAATCGTGTGCTATAAAAAGATAAGTTAACCCCTTTTTATGTTGCAATTCTGATAGTAAATTTAAAACCTGTGCCCTTATGGATACATCCAATGCGGATATTGGTTCATCCGCTATAATAAATTCAGGCTCCATAATCAATGCTCTTGCTACACCTATTCTTTGCCTTTGACCTCCAGAAAATTCATGGGGAAATCTAGATGCAAACTCTGGGAGCAAACCTACATCTAGCAAAGCCCTTGCTACCTTTTCCTTTCTCTCTTCTTCTGATTTATAGTTTTTCAAATTATATAAACCTTCGGAGACAATATAATCAACCTTTGCCCTTTCATTTAATGAAGCCATAGGATCTTGAAATATCATTTGAATTTTTCTTGTAATCTCTTTATCCAATTCAGAATCTATATTGCCTGATATCTTTTTACCCTTAAAAAATATCTCGCCACCCGATATCTCGTTAATTCTAATTATTGCCCTTCCAATTGTTGTTTTTCCAGAACCTGATTCTCCTACAAGTCCAAAGGTTTCACCTTTATATATGTGAAAACTAACATCATCTACAGCTACGAATTTGTTATTTTTTCGTGTGCCAAATTCGACTCGTAGATTGTTTACTTCTAATAGTATTTCCCTATCCATCATTTAACACCCCACTCTTTGCGCAAAAGTCTAATTGATTCAGGTGGCTCTAATGTAGGTGCCCTACTATCCAATAACCATGTTCTGGCCTTATGAGTTGGACTTACATCAAAATACGGTGGTCTTATTTCAAAGTCTATCTTCAAGGCATGCTCATTTCTAGGTGCAAATGCATCCCCTTTAATATCATAAAACAGATTTGGGGGTGTTCCCTTTATTGAGTATAGGGGTTGCCCCTTTATGCCCAGCTGTGGTAATGATGATAATAGTGCCCAGGTATATGGATGCTGCCCATTGTAAAAGACTTCTTCACATTGACCTATTTCTACTATGTCCCCAGCATACATCACTGCAATTCTATCTGCTATATTTGCTACCACCCCTAAATCATGAGTTATATAGATTATGGTCAAGCTATATTTATTTTTTAATTCTTTTAGAAGATTTAAAAATTGGGCTTGTATGGTTACATCCAATGCTGTAGTAGGTTCATCACAAATCAAAATCTTTGGTCTACATGCAATGGCTATTGCAATGACTACCCTTTGTTTCATTCCCCCTGAAAATTCATGTGGATATTGATTGTATCGTATTTCTGGATCAGGTATGCCT
>JAPXKQ010000197.1:0-4070 GCA_033809995.1 Tissierellaceae bacterium | reverse complement strand
ACAATAGCATGGTTAAAAAGTTCAATATAGATTTAGGCTACTTTACACCTGTTCTTCTAGCCTTGGTCTATGCAGGCCATATAACTATTACCTTAAAAGATAACAGGGTTCTATCTGCCTCTAATATGGAACTTACAGCTAAACTAGGCAATATGGATATGCAAGAATTTAAATATATATCAAAACCTAAAGAGGCTGCAATGGTAGAAATAAGCAAACTTTTAGAAGTTTTAAAACTACCTACTGGCCTAGCTTCAAGTCCTAAGGAATTAGAAAAAGGATTAGACAAAATACTAGAAACCTGCTCTGATTGGGCTAATAAGGCAATAAACACTAAACAAGTAATAAATAATGATTTTAACCTTTGGGGAGAGCCACTTATTCAAGACCATTTCTTAGAAAAGTATGAGAAAGATATATCTATAGTTGTGGATGAATTTGGAGGATTTGCTAGTAAGTATAACACTCCGGCTAAATTCAACAACCTAAACTTGACCCTAGAGAGAATAGAAGAGATTGGAAGAGGAATAGAGAGCATTGACATTATAAAGAATTATATAGACTTAAGGAATTCCACTGGAAACTTAATCAACTATATATCTAATATAGAAACCATGGACCTGCCTAGTCAATTTACAGAAAAAATAGGCCAGGCAAAGGAAAGATTTAGGGACCAAAGAGATAGTTTAAAAGATGGAAAAGAATTAGAAGGTGTAATCTTTAACATTAGCTCTGATTTAAAGGAAATAAAGAAAGATTATATAGACTATTATATTAAAAAACACCAAAAGCTTAGACTTAACCATAAATCCGCTGTTAAATTAAATGAATTAAAAAACTCAAGGGAAATCACCAACTTGAACAGACTTAAAAATATAGAAGGAGTATTTTCCTTAGGCCAACTAAATGTACTTGAAAAAGCCCTGTCAGACTTAAAAATCTGCTATGACTTGGAAGTAAAAGAACTTGAAGAAAGTCCAATATGTAAGCATTGTAAATTAAAGGACCTAAGAGAAGATCTTGACTATAATAATAAGATTGACTCCTTGGAAGAGGAAATTCTTAACCTGCTTTCCCAGTGGGAAGACTTACTTATCCAATATATTGAAGATCCTCTAGTTTTAGAAAATATGGACCTGCTCAACAAAGAGGAAAAAGAAATAGTAGAGTCTTTTATGAAGGATAAGAAGCTACCACAAGTTATAGAGCCTAATTTTATAAAGTCTTTTAACCTTCTCTTTTCTGAATTAAATAAGGTGACAATAAAATTAGATGACTTATCAAAGGAACTATTAAAGATTGGACCAACTACAGTTGAAAACTTAAAAAATAGAATTTCAGATTTTATAGACCAGCAAATTAAAGATATGGACCCTAAAAATCTAAGAATTATCTTAAAGGATGAAGCAAGCAACTATAACATAATAATAAAAGAGGAGGAGCAAAATGGCTAATAAATTTGAGGAAGGCAAGGTTCTTAATAAAGAAATATTAGATAACCTGAGAGATATAGAGGGATTCCCACTAGGAGAGGATGAGGATATAATAAAGCTTTCTGCTCCACCCTACTATACAGCTTGCCCCAATCCTTTTATTAATGACTTTATAGAAGAGTATGGTAAACCCTATGATGAAGAGACAGATGACTACCACAGGGAGCCATTTGCAGCAGATGTATCTGAAGGGAAAAATCACCCTATATATAATGCTCACTCCTATCATACCAAGGTCCCCCACAAGGCTATAATGAGGTATATTCTGCACTATACAGAACCTGGAGATATTGTTTTTGATGGTTTCTGCGGCACTGGTATGACAGGTGTAGCTGCCCAAATGTGTGGTAATCCTGAGGCTGACTTAGAATTTAAATTCCAAATAGAAAAAGAAATGCAGGACATAAAATGGGGAACAAGAAAAGCTATTTTAAATGATTTATCTCCAATAGCAACCTTTATAGCGTATAATTATAATAATAAATTTGACATCGATAATTATATAAATGAAATAAAACGAATTAACATAGAATTAGAAAAAAAATGTAAGTGGGTGTACTTAACAGACCATAAAGATGGAGAGAACAATTTCTTAGATGATAATGATGATAACAAGGGAATTTTAGATTATATAGTATGGTCTGATGTTTTGATATGCTCAAATTGCAACAATGAATTAGTGTTTTATGATGTAGCAGTAGATGATAATGGCAAAGTATTGGATGAGATAGTCTGTCCATCATGTAATGCTATACATAAAAAAAACAAATTGGAAAAGAAAATGGGATTATTTTTTGATAGTAAGACTAATGAAGCTGTGGAGAGGGCTGTTCAGGAACCTGTATTAAAAGTATATAGACATGGAAATAAAAAATACGAATTATATACAAGTGATTATGATAGAGAAGTACTTAAAAAAGTTTATAATTTAAATTTGTCAGGTTTATTTTATCCAAATGAATTAATGCTTTTTAGGAAGGGGAAATGGGGAGATATTTGGCGAGCAGGATATCATAAAGGATATTTCAGAGTTCACCACTTTTATAGCCCTAGAAACTTATTTGTACTATCTGTTCTCTGGGACGAAATACTTAAATGTAAGGATAAAAGAACAAGAGAAGTATTAATGTTCACTTTTACTGGCTCTCTTGTAAGACTTAATAAAACTAACAAATATTTACCATCTTTAAAAATGGCACCGGGACCAATTATGGGTATGCTTTATATCCCATCTTTATATCCAGAATTGAATGTTATTAATGGATTTAACAACAAGGTAAAAAATATTGAAAGATATTCTCAATATATGTCAGACGATTTTAAAAACAGTATAATTACAAACCAAAGTAGCACGGATTTAAGAAATATCAAAGACAATGCAGTAGATTATATTTTTATTGATCCTCCCTTTGGAAGTAATATTATGTATTCCGAAAGCAATTTTTTGTGGGAAGCATGGCTAAGAGTATTTACTAATATGGAAAACGAAGCAATAATTAATCAGGTACAAAAGAAAGGATTAGATGATTATCAAGATTTAATAACTAACAGTTTAAAAGAATTTTATCGCATATTAAAACCTAATAGATGGCTTACGTTAGAATTTAATAATTCAAAGAATTCTGTCTGGAATACCATTCAAGAAGCACTATTAAGGGCTGGTTTTGTTATAGCAGACGTTAGAATTTTAGATAAAAAGCAGGGAACTTTTAAACAGATAACCACAAATTCAACAGTAAAGAAAGATTTAATTATTTCAGCTTATAAACCTAGGGAAGGATTTGTTGAAAACTTTATAAAAAAGGCAGGAACTGAAGATAGTGTCTGGGACTTTGTTAGAGAACACTTAGAAAAACTTCCCGTTGTAATTGAAAGAGGGTCCTATTTAGAAAGGGTAGCTGAAAGAGATGCTCATTCCCTCTTTGATAGGATGATTGCCTACCATGTTGTCAATGGTGTGTCTATCCCCCTAGATATCCAAGAATTTTTCAAAGGCCTAGATGAAAGATTTATAAAGAGAGATAATATGTATTTCCTTCCAGATCAAGTAAATGAATATGATAATGCAAGGATAAGTTATGATTTGCCTGAAATACAATTTTCACTGTTTGTAGAGGATGAAAAATCTGCCTTGGCCTGGTTATACTACCAACTAGATACTCCCCAAACCTATAGTGAACTCCAGCCTAAATTTATGAAAGAAGCCAAGCCAGCAAGGCATGAAAAGATGCCAGAATTAATAGACCTTCTACAGGAGAACTTTATACAAAATGAGGAGGAAAAGTGGTATATACCAGACATTACCAAATCAGGTGACATACAAAAACTTAGGGAGAAGAGACTTCTTAAAGAATTTGAAGAATATCTTAATTCAAAGGGCAAGTTAAAGAGCTTTAGGACTGAGGCCATTAGGGTAGGATTTGCCAAGCTTTGGAAGGAGAAGAATTATAAACTAATTGTAAAGATGGGAGATAGGATTCCAGAAAATGTTTTACAGGAAGATGACAAGCTACTAATGTATTACGATATATCTTCCTCTAGGATAGATTAGTAGAAGAGGGATAAAATGTATGAATT
>JAPXKQ010000196.1:0-4106 GCA_033809995.1 Tissierellaceae bacterium | reverse complement strand
TCCTAATGCTTATATTATACCACATTACGATAAAATACGAAAGATGAATTTGCAAAATTTGACAAAAAAATAAAGCCTTTCCAATGGCTTCAGCGATTTTTTTATTGTTCAACTGTCAAAGACCCGGATGAATGATATCCTTCCAAATATTACTTTTGCATATGATTAAAATTTATGTTATAGTATATAAGAGTAAATTGTATGGTCGCGTGCTTAAAGCATGAGGAAAGTCCGTGCTCCATAGAGCATGATGCTGGATAACGTCCAGTGGGGGTGACCCTAAGGAAAGTGCAACAGAAAGAAACCGCCCCGCACTCAATTATTTATATTACATTAAGGAATTCATTCGATAATCATATTTTAGTAAGATTAATCTTAATGAAAAATCGGAAGAGAATCTTTTATTATTGAGATATAAATAATTGAGTGCGGGGTAAGGATGGAAAGGTGAGGTAAGAGCTCACCAGCATTTAGGTGACTAAATGGCTATGTAAACCCCATCAGGAGCAAGACCAAGTAAGAACAAAAAAAGCAGTTGCTCGCTGCTGTTCAAATGGTAGGTCGCATGAACCTATTGGTAACAATAGGTCTAGATAGATGACCATATAAACAGAACACGGCTTATAGATTTACTCATGAACATGAAAACCCTTGGGTCACACCCAAGGGTTTTCTTTTTCAACTTTTTTAGACTAAATTGTAACTTTTTTGTAATAATTAGGTTGCCATTGGTAGCAAAGTATAATATAATAATTACTGTTAAGGAAAGAAAACCTTTACGATTTTACGTTTTAATTATTTTTGTGGGTTAAATCAAAATAAAGGGGAGTGTTTGTTTTGGAATCAAAAAGACACAAACTGCCATTGGTTTTAGTTCTATTATTTATAATAATGTTGCTAGGATTTAAGGACACTGGAATGTTTGTTAAGGAATATGTAAGTATTAAGGATGATGGCACCCAATTTAATTTCAATAAAGGCGAAATTGCTGAAGTTGTTAGAGAAGGGGCAGACTCATTTATAATCCTTAAGGATAATGAAGGAGTTCAAATTCCAAAGGATGCATTAATTCGCACTACAAATAGCTCGTTAAAGTATAAGGTAATTGAAAACACTCCAATATTAGACAAGCCAGAAGGAAAAATGATTAGAATGTTAGATGCCGGTGAGTTGATAACTCCTGAAAAATTTGAGGGAGAATATGGCTTATTTTTAAGTGTGGACAACATAAGTGGATATGTAAAAACAGAAGCAGTACAACCTTATGTTACAGAAACCTTAACTCAAGGTATATCATTAGTTAATAAAGTTGTCAAAAATGATAGTAAATATTATGTTTTGACTAAAGGCGATTCTGTAACCATTAAAGATTATAGAGATGGAAAGTTTATAATAATTGATGAAAATGGCAATGAATTTTCTATAAATGAAAACTACATAGAATTAAGAAGAGTAAGAGAACAAGTTTCTAGATCATCTATTTCTAGAAGAACTCAAGTATTAAATAAGGTAGTACAATCAGCTTATGACAAACTGGGTAAACCTTATGTTTATGCTGACACAGGAAAAAGAGGATATGATTGTTCAGGTCTTACTTATTCCATATATAATAATGAATTAGGTATTAATATCGATAGGAGTTCATCAGGTCAATCCAAAAATGGAAATTATGTGAACAAATCTGAATTGATACCAGGTGATTTAGTGTTTTTTAACACAACTGGCAAGGGGATATCCCATGTTGGAGTATATGTTGGTGATGGAAACATGATTCATGCTTCCTCTACGACTGCAAAACAAGTAATTGTCTCTACTATAGAATCAGGATATTATAGTCAAAGATATGTGACTGCTAGAAGGATTATAAATTAAATATATTTTTATGACGAATAGGAAAGTTCTACTTATAATAATGAACTTTCCTTTTTTAAATTTTTATTATCAGAATGATTGACAAACTTTTATATTTATGTTATTGTATATAAAATTGAAAATTAAAAATCCTCATCCTTTCGGGTGAGGTAGAGGCGCGGTATTTAATAGTAAATATATGGAGGTCGGAAGCCTGAGAAATATATTGAAAGGAAATATCGCCGAAGTTTCAGATACCAAAGTCTGATGCTGGGTCTGCACCAAATAGATGCAGGACTGTCATCATTGTATAGCTCAATACTTTGATGGTGTGCTATCTCACTATGAGCAAGAAGGGAGAGGAATGTCTATAGTTGTAATTAAACACCTGACAATTCTCGTTAGGTGATTTTTTGTTTTATAAGGATAATTATTAGTAAATCATTTTATTTATAAGGGGGACGACAAATTGAAAAATTCATTAAAAACTTTAATAAATACTATACTAATAGCTTTGTTTAAATTATCACCGATATTTTTACTAGCTGGGCTGATGATAGCTAGCAATATTGGCACCCTAGGTTGGGATATATTAGTTATAGCACCAATTGCAACTGTTTATGCAGCAATTGTTGCCTCTATTACAGAAAAAATCAATTTTAATGAAATAGTTAATGCTGCCGTAGAAAATGTTAAAGAAATGCAATTGGTATTTTTTATACTTATGCTTGCATACGCTATGGCTGAAGCATTTATGTCAACTGGTGTAGGAGCAGCTATAATCAATATGGCATTAAGCCTTGGATTGACAGCAAGAACAGTTGCAATAACTGCATTTATAGTTTCATCTGTTTTATCTGTAGCAACAGGAACATCATGGGGGACATTTGCAGCGACAGCACCTATTTTTCTATGGTTAAATCATATAGTTGGTGGGAATCCTGCATTAACAATTGGCGCTATAGCAGGAGGTTCATGCTTTGGTGACAATATAGGACTTATTTCAGATACAACTGTAGTTAGCTCTGGTATACAAGGTGTCGAGGTTATACATAGAATAAGACACCAAGGTGTGTGGTCCATTATGTGTTTAGTACTAGCAGCTATACTATTTTTAACTTTTAGTTTAGGACTTCCAGGACAGGTTGGTAATGCCGCGGATGCCATAAATAATATTCCCGAAGAAGCATGGGTAAACTTAGAAGCAGAGCGACCATCTGCTGTGGCACTTCTCAATCAGGTAATAGAGGGGGTACCATTTTATATGGTAATACCTTTAATCCTAGTTATTGTAGTGGCTGTAATGGGATTACCTACATTAGCATGTTTAGGATTGGGTCTTATTTCCTCCATGTTACTGGGTTTTGTTGCTGGTACAGTTAGTTCCATTACAGAATTTGTAGAGTTAATATATGCAGGATTTGCAGATGCAGGTTCATGGGTTATAGTAATGATGATGTGGGTTGGAGCATTTGGAGGAATTATGGCTAAGATGCATGCATTCAAACCTTTATCTGATTTAATTGTAAGGATTTCTAAATCTGTAAGACAATTAATGTTTTTCAATGGGTTATTATCCTTAATTGGCAATATGGCATTGGCAGACGAAATGGCTCAAATAGTAACCATTGGACCAATAATTAAGGAAATAACAAATGAAAATGTGGAGGGTAGTGAGGAAGATATGTACAAATTGGCACTAAGAAATGCCTGTTTCTCAGATGCATTGGGTGTATTTGGTTCACAGCTTGTACCATGGCATGTTTATATTGGATTCTTCCTTGGAATTGCCACGGCAGTATATCCATTGTACGAATTTGGTTTCATTGATATACTAAAATATAATTTTATGTCAGTTATATCGGTTATAACTATTCTATTATTCACCCTTACAGGATTGGATAGATTTGTACCTTTATTTAGTATACCAACTGAACCTAATGTAAGATTAAAAAAAAGAGTAGTTAATTCTACAAGATAAAACTAAGCACTATTAATTTAGTGCTTTTTCTTTTGTATCCTTGAAATATATGGAACCTATGTTATAATAAATGCAGTCAAGGAAATAAAACCTAAAAGGTTTTATCTTTATGCATTTATTGAAACGGTGTGTAGCAATCTGAAAATAAAAAAGTCTAGTGGTAATATGTCAAGACAATAATAATTAATATTTGAAAGAAATATCCACTGTTTCTTAAAAAAATGCGTACTTTAATAAGCCTTCAGAAAACTGCAATTTTTGAAGGTGTTAAAGG
>JAPXKQ010000195.1:0-4150 GCA_033809995.1 Tissierellaceae bacterium | reverse complement strand
GTCATCAGTTGATGGCTTATTTGTTATGCCCTTTTAGATTTTTTTAATTTTTTGTGGTGCTAGGCTTTTATTTCAGACTTATCCTCCATATTTATATTGGAGGCTATTTTAGAGTGCTACCTCCCGCCACTTTTGAATTATTAAATACTTTTATTTTCATAAAGGACCACTCCTTTCAAAATTTCATTATAAGCAAAATAGAAATCATATTAAAATGTATATTTCATATGATTTCATGCTTATGTATATAATTATATCAATATTTATTTATAAAAACATTATATTTTCAAAATATTCTTATGATAGAACTTCAAACCCATTGATTTATCAAAACTTTCTGCTCGTGTCATTATTATATCCGTTCCCCGCAAGCTGGATCACAAACTTTACTTTTTAAAATCCTTTATTTTCAAGGCTTTTAGCTGCCTATAATTTATCTGACACAGGCTTTAAGAAGCGTTCAAAAATAGCTACCTTTAAGAGTTTTAAGCTATATTTAATAATTTAAATAAAAATCCTGCATCTACACTCAGAAGGTTTGTTAGACACTATAGTTTAATGAGCTAATTTGAAAGGGACCTTACAAGTATATTTATTCCACTTTAAGGTCCCTTATTTCTTAGAATTACTTAATCACTTCAATAACTGGCATATCCAGTATTTTATTTACAGCACTACGATGAATTAGAATGTTAACTCCGTAGATTAATCCAGCGAAAAGTATGAAAATTAGATAATCAAAGTAGCTAAATAAAATCTTTGGAGTAACTGTCCACGAAAATATGGGTATTATAAAGATTAATATTGTGCTTAGTAAAATCACAATAAAAAATGATTTTATTTGTTCCATTATAAAACTGTGGGTTAGTTTTTTCTTTAACTCAATCTTATCCATTCCACATGAATAAAGTATCCCTATTTCTTTTTTCCGATTAAGCAAACTCAAGCTAATTGATGAATAACCATTTGTAACATTCAAGATAAATATGATTAAGGCAAATCCTCCCATCATATATGAAAGAGATTTTACGTCTTTAGAATGAGCTGTTTTGATTTCATCCCCTGTCAAAATATTATATCGTTCATCATAGGAAATCGAATCATTTAATCTAATCTCTATTAATTCCCGACTGTCTTTTAAATCCTCTTCACTGACTTTCATCTCCAAAGAATAGTAGTTGATTATATCTCGTCCATAATTATCCTTATACTCTTTGTTCCAATCTTCCATTAACTTTTGATAGTTCTCAAAATCTGTATATAATCGTATTTGGAAAGGCAACAACCTATCTTGATATCCTTTTAAATCATCAATTATCTGATCAATTTTTATTTCACGCAGTTGACCTTCTTTATCATCAGTAATACGATAGTTTAATTTATTTAGTGGCTTAAAGTATGGGATATATGTCGCCTTGGAAAGTGGTTCTTTTGGATCTCTTTGGGTTTTGTTTAATAAAAGAATTTCACCTTTTCCCCCTCCAATTTCCTTAAAAGCCTGGTCATCTAAGGCATAAAATTCTCCCTCCAAAAAGTTCTTCCCAAGTCTATCATACTCGTTAATCAAGTCCTTATCCAGTTTTAAGTCTTTAAACTCATCTGAGAATTTCAGCTCCATAGGTACAGTAATATATTTGGAAGTAGAAATATAAGCTTTTACATTGGGAATCTCTTTGGTGATTTCTTCTAATACAGAGGGAATTTCTTTTTGTTTGCTTATATATGTGATTGTAATATTATAATCTTTTTCAAAGTATCCATATTCACGATAATACATTGCCATTGCTAAAACAATAATAAAAACAGCTACTATAAATACCCCTAAAATAGAAATAGACCTTTGAGATATTATTGTCTTTGAATTGTTAATCTGTAATTCCTTCCATAAATTATCATGTTGCCTACGTCTAATATTTTTTATATTGAAATTCCCTTTAATCCCATCTATGATATTTATCTTGGATATCTTTCTTGCTGGTGCAATAACAGACAATAGTACAGTAATCAAGCTTACCAAAACAATACAAACACTCAGCATGATATTAAAGGGCATCTTTTCAATAATTTCCACACCATTAATTGCCTGTACCTTCTGGTAAATTTTGTTTATCAAAAAATATCCTAACATATGACCAAAGAATATAGGAATAATCGAAGTCCATATAGCTTCTTTTAGTAGGTGAATATATATCTGAAAATCAGTTGAACCTATAGATTTATATATGGACAATTCTCTAATTTGTCTAATTCCCCATATTGTGAAAATATTTTTAATAAAAAAAACAAATAATAATACAACACCAATTGCAGAAAGTACGATGACTGATTTAGATAATAGTCTTTGATAAATTGGTTTATCAACACCATAATACCTAATGACACTTTCAACAAAGTTTAAATCTATGGTCTTGCCTCCTATTTTCCCTTCAATTTTAGATACTATTTCGTCTTTTTTAAAATATGCATCCTGAAAATCCTTAAAACGAAGTAAGACATCATAGTTTTTAGAATTATCCTTAAGCATTGTGGCTCCATAATGAACTTGAGTCATTTTGTTATAAACATTTTCAGTAAAACCAACAATAGTATATTCTTTTGTTTCATTGCTTATAAATTCTTCTTTATCAGTTAGTGTTGACAAACTGTCAATTTCTTTTCCATCAATATAGCGAATCCCTTTTTCAATTTGGATTTTACTGCCTAATTCTAACTTTAATTCATTTTGCAGACTTTTCGACAAAACTATTTCATCCTTCGTTTCAGGGAAACGCCCTTCTCTTAAAATGCCATCTTCAATCAAAGAATTGTAACCCCGATCCTGATAGTTGATAGCCAAAAGATGCCCTTCAACTATAGCTGAATCTCTGTGTGAATCAAATAATGCCACAGTTTCTATGTCTTCAATCTCCTGAATAGACCTTGCATCATCAACTGTTATATCACCAGAAAGAGTTGCATCGGCAATGTTTTCCATTCGAAAACTTCTGTAATTATTATTTGAATTAGTAAAACCCATATAAAAAACAAATGTAAAAAAAAGAGTGGTTATTACTACAGATAGGATTAGAGGAAGGTTTTTCTTATTCATTGCACTCATCCCTCACAATCTTACCATCAACGATAGTTATCACCCTATCAGCTTGCAAAGCAATGTTTTCGTCATGGGTGATTAAAATAATAGTTTGCTTCAAAGTACGATTGTAATATTTTAAAATTTCTATAATTTCTTGAGAATTTTCTCTATCTAAATTTCCTGTAGGTTCATCTGCTAAAATAATAGATGGACTATATATCAAACTTCTCGCAATAGCCACCCTTTGTTGTTGTCCACCAGATAATTCACTTGGAAAATTGTTTAATTTAGATTCTAAACCTAATCTGGAAACAATTTTCTCCATAGTTTCCTTATCAACCTGACGATTATCTAGTTTTAATGGCAATTCAATATTATGTTTAACGGTAAGATTTTCTACTAGATTATAGAACTGATAAATCAAACCTACTTTTCTACGACGAAATAATGCTAACTCCTTTGATGAATATTTTGAAATATCTGTACCTTCAATATAAATGCTACCACTTGTAGGAGTATCAACTCCTCCAATTAAATGTAAAAGTGTCGACTTTCCCGACCCACTTGGACCAACAATAGCAATAAATTCGCCTCTTTCAATAGTCAAATTTACTTTATCTACAGCATTGACTTGATTGGATCCTTCCCCATAAACTTTCATTAAGTTTTCTGTTCTTAATATCTCCATGATTTCCTCCTTGTAATTAGTTTCTATACTAATATTACAAAATCAAAGTGATATTTAGGTGACTTTGTAGAATTTTATATTAAAAATTGCACCATCTTCTCCATTTTCCACACTGATCTCCCCATTATTGTTCTTTATAATAGTTTTCGCCATAGCTAGTCCTATGCCAAATCCATTAGAATCCGGCGTTTTATAAAATCGCTGAAAAATTTTATTCATATATTCCTTCTTAATGCCACCGCCGTTGTCTTCAATAAGTATACTTGTGTAAATTGGATTATCCATAGATGTAATTTTAATATAGCTACACTTGGGCAAATTAATTGCATTTTTTATGATATTAATAATCGCTTCACTGACCCAATAAAAATCAGCTATAATCAATTCCT
>JAPXKQ010000194.1:0-4174 GCA_033809995.1 Tissierellaceae bacterium | reverse complement strand
GCTTTATACGATGGATATAAATTAACTTATGAAAAGGTCACCGTTATTGAAGATAGACTCGATAAAATTGAACAGAAGTTAGAAAATCAAGATACAGAAATTAAAGTCATGAAATCAGTGGCCAACGGATAGGAGTGTGTAATATGAGCGATTTGATACTTAAGAATTATATGGAGGAAACCGTATTCAACATTATTGATGATGTATTAAAAGACATTGATGTATGTAAATGTGAAAAATGTAAGCTGGATATCTTAGCTATTACATTAAACAACCTACCAGCAAGATATGTAGTAACTAAAAAAGGAGAGCTATATTCAAAATTAAACTTGTTTAGATTGCAGGCGGAAGTTGATATAATCACAGCGATAACAAAAGCTGCAATGATGGTAAAAGAGAGACCACATCATTAGTGGACAGGGTGTTCCCCTGTCCATAGGTTAATTAAGACTATTATTTTCCATTAAGTAGTCTAGTCTACTATTTAAAAATTGTAGATGTCTATCTACTTCTGAACTCATTTGCTCAAAGGTTTGCTTTGCTGTTGTATCATCAGTTGAATTTGCCATCATTAAATAAGTTCCCTTTGCTGACTCACATGAAGCTATTGCCTTTTGTAGATCACTTTTTACTGTCATTAAATTCACCTCACTTTCATAATTAGAATTCCCTTTTATTTTATTTAAATTCAATCATTTAATTCATTTAATCTACTCTACATATTTCTCACAATTCCCATTTGAGAATCCTCACCATTATGGTAAAATATAGTTAATTAAATAACGGAAAAGTGGACAAGGAATCTGTCCCCTGTCCAGAGGAGGTTATGGATGAAACAGCTAATATTCAATCTAATTGGTGGAACTGCTTTACTTATGTACGGTGTTGATATGATGGGCGAAGGATTGGAAAAGGCATCAGGTAATTTGATGAAAAAAATGCTTTCAATCCTTACAGGCAATGTAATCAGTTCTTTTTTAGTGGGTATTTTTTTGACAGCATTAGTCCAAAGTAGTACTGCTATCACTGTCCTAGCAGTAGGGTTTGTAAATGCTGGACTCATAGCATTACCTCAAGCCCTCGGAATTATATATGGTGCAAATATAGGCACTACAGTTACAGCTCAGCTTATGGCATTGAGCTTCAATTTTAAGCTTACTGAGGTTGCACTTCCTGTTGTAGGTATTGGATTTGCTATATCAATATTTGCAAAGAAAAAGTCCATTAAACATACTGGTGAAGCAATTATGGGATTTGGACTTATGTTTTTAGGTTTGAGTATTTTAAACTCTAGTATACCATTTATGAAAGACAATGAGACACTAAGGTTTTTCTTTGAAAACTATGCTTCGAACCCAATTATCGCAGTTTTATTAGGTATAATAGCTACTGCCTTGGTACATAGTAGTGCTGCTACAGTTGGATTGGTAATGGTATTGGGTCAGGCTGGGCTTTTAGATTTAGAATCTGCCATTTGTATTATGTTAGGGGACAATATTGGTACATGCATCTCTGCACAACTTGCTAGTCTAACAGGCAATATAAATGCAAGGAGAACTGCTTGGGCCCATACATTATATAATGTTTTTGGAGTTATAATGGTATCCATTATATTCCCATTTTTCGTCAAAGCAGTTGTATATATTACAAGCATTTTACAACCTAATGGGGGATTAGAAGCTCAAATCGCAAATTCTCATACATTTTTCAATCTATTTTCTGCATTAATATTTTTACCTTCAACAAAGTTTTATGTGAAATTTTTAGAGACTGTTATAAGGCCTAGGAAGACTGACGAGGAAAGACATGCAATATATTTAGATAAGTTATTATTGGATACGCCAGCTGCAGCACTTAAAGCTTCTTTAGCTGAACTAAAAAGAGGAGCGGATATTTCTAAAAATATGCTCAATAATGCATGGAATGCTTTGATAACTAATGATGAAAAGAAATTAGAAGAGATTATAAGACAAGAAGATATTATCAATCAGCTTCAACAGGACATTACCATGTATATGGTTGAATTATCCAAACAACCCCTATCCAAAAGTGATTCTATTACGTTACATTCCATGATAGATTCAATAAATAATTTGGAACGTATGGCAGATCATACGACGGATATAGGGGAGTCCATAGCTATAAAAATAGAGAAAAATATTACTTTTTCTGAAGCCGCAATGAATGAAATCAAAGAACTTTATAATTTGTCAATTGAAATGATAGATAAAACTATTGAACTTTTAGACTCAGAAAATTTTGAAACATTAAAGTTTGTTGTGAATGCAGAGACTAAAATGGATGAACTCACAGAGAGATTTTCAGACCATCATATAGAAAGATTGGAAAATGGGAAATGCTCTATTGAATCAGGGGTAGTTTATCTAGATATTGTAAGTCATTTTGAAAGGGTGGCAGACTTAATATATACTGTTGCTCTAGCCTCCATGGATGAGTTAAAAGGAATATCAAGGTAATTTGTAACAATAATGTAACTAATTCCAATAAAATCCTTGTTATAATAAGATTAGAATTTTAAAGTAAACAAAGTCTGGGTCACCAGTTATTATTTCAATATCTTTAGTAAAAGAGGAGATCCTTCGATGGATATGTTAATACTGCCCATCTTCAGGATGACACCGCAGTAATTATACAGTCGAAAGAGGACAAGGGGGAACATATCATTAAAACAACGTTTAAAACCATTACATTAACGCTTATTTTGCTATTTATCTTACCTAGTTTAACACCACAAGCGACTAAAACATCTGAAAAAGCTTCTAAGCAAATTTTGATGGATACTAATACTAAGATGATTCACGAGGCAGTTAATCATACAATAAAATATACCAATCAATATATAAATAAGGCTGAATCAATCCCTGTTTTAATGTATCATCATATATTGCCTCAAGAGGATATGACTCAATATGGTTGGAACAACAATAGTGCTGTAATATCATTGGAAAATTTCACAGAACAGATGAAATACCTATACGACAATAATTACCATACTGCGACACTGGATGAATTAGAAAAGTTTTTAAAAGGTGAAATTTTGTTACCTAAAAAAACTGTAGTAATAACCTTTGATGATGGCTACCAAAGCAATGTTGTCAATGCCTATCCCGTTATGAAACAATATGGACATAGAGGGATTATATTTATAATAGGAAAATCAAGTGATAGACCCCAAGCTGCATATACACCTCAAAATACATCAAAAATAAGCGTAGAGACAATGGATGATTACACTGATGTATTTGAATACGGAAGCCATACGTATGATATGCACGAGATGGAAAATGGGAAGACAAGGATTGAATATTATACCCAAGATCAGATAAAAGAAGATTTATTATTGAATAAGGCTTTATTTCCCAATGACACAATTGCATATCCACATGGAAGGTATAATGATAATGTACTAAATGCACTTAAGGAATTGGACTTTAAATTGGGGTTTACTATAAAAAAGGGGTATACAAATAAGGGTACTTCAATATATGAAATACCAAGAATCAACATAGGTCCAGAAATTTCGCTGGACAAATATATACAAATAATTACAAATTTTTAAAGTTATGTCCAAAAGCGGTGCCTGACCCTATTTTGTGACATAAAACTTAGGGGGGATATGATGAATAAAAGATTCATATCTTTGTTCATAATAGTTCTTATATTAGTTGGGAATAGTGGGTTTGCATATGCTATCACAGGCAATCCAAAGGTAGATTGGCTTATAGAAGAAGGATATGTCCAAGGAGATGCCCGTGGATATAGATTGGGTGACTATATTAATAGAGCAGAAGCTACAAAGATGATAGTAGAGGCTAGTGGCCTCGGAGATCAAGTATTAAACTTCAAAGATTTTATGAGTATGTTTAGTGATATGAATAAAAATCATTGGGCAAATGGCTATGTGAATGTAGCGGTTATAAATTCATTGGTTAATGGATATCTTGACAAGACATTTAAACCGAATAACAATATTACATATGCTGAAGTCATAAAAATGCTTGTAATGGCACAAGGAGAGAAGGTAGACACAGAAGGATTTACTGGACCTTATTGGTTTATACCTTATAGTGTTAGGGCCAGTGAAATCGGCATTACTGAAGGAGTAACTGTGCCTGATTTTTACGCCAATGCAACTAGGGAGAAGGTATTTGAG
>JAPXKQ010000193.1:0-4207 GCA_033809995.1 Tissierellaceae bacterium | reverse complement strand
TAAAATCAAATCTTCCTATAGATGAGATATTCATCAAAATAGCTGTTAGTCTAGCAGGTATTAGATTAAATAAATCATCTACTTTAGCTGGAAAGTAGCCTAAGTGCTTATATTTATCATTCATATATCCTAGCATAGAATCCATTGTATTGATGAATTTATAAGCTAGTCCTCCTGGTGCTCCCAGTAATACAATGTAAAACAAAGGTCCTATAACCCCATCTGAAGTATTCTCTGATACTGTTTCAACAGTGGCCATGATGATTTCTTCTTCATTTAAACTTGAGGTATCCCTGCCTACGATATAAGATAATCTTTTTCTCCCCTCTACAATTCCATTATCTAGTTCCTTCTCAACCATATTGGCTTCATAGTGAAGGGATCTTGCAGCTATACAAGTGTAAATCAGGTAGATATTGACTGCCTTATAAATAACTTTATAGGGACTTAGTAATTTTAGTAATCCAAAGGGTATGATAAATCCTAATATGATATTTATACAAACTATAATAAATCCTATTATTTTCAGCCCTTCATTGGATTTTGCAATTTTTCTAGCTAGTTTCTCTTCTAGACTTATTATCTTACCCATTAGCTTTACCGGATGTGGGAAGCTATAGGGGTCCCCTATAAGAAAATCTAATATTACTGCTATAGTTAAATCAATCATTTTTCACTCCAATAATCTTATAGATATATTCCATATCCATATTTTCTCTAATTCCTTGAGCTAACTTATTTAACTCTAGTTCTTCTTCCTCATAACTTTCAGCTTCGCCTTTAGGGTTTTGATTTCTATCAATTAACGAATCCTCATCTACTAATTCCAATGAAATGTAGGGTATAACACCAACTACTGGTATATTTACTAGATCTTCTATCATCTTGATTCCAGGTTCAAGTAAAGTCTTATCCCCTCTAAATTTATTGATAATTAGGCCTTTAATCCTAGCTCTTTCATGGGGCTCTAAAAGCATAACAGTCCCATATAGGGCAGCAAAAGCACCGCCTCTATCTATATCTGTGACTAAAAGAACAGGAGCATCAGCAATTTCTGCCATTCCCATATTTACGATATCATTCTTTTTTAAGTTGATTTCAGCTGGGCTACCTGCCCCTTCTATGACCACAATATCGTTATTTGATTCAATTTCGTTGTATTTTTCCATGATCATTTTCTTTAATGTAGGTCTAAACTTAAAGTAATCCCTTGCAGCCATATTTTCTCTTTCTTCCCCATTTACAACTACCATTGAGCCACTATCTGAATTCGGTATAAGTAGTATGGGGTTCATATGATGACTTGGTTTAAGTCCAGCTGCCCTGGCTTGCAAGGCTTGTGCTACAGATATTTTTTTTCCTTCTTCTGTTATATAAAATTTGGAGCTCATGTTTTGGGATTTAAAAGGATATACATTATAACCATCTTCTTTGAATATCCTACAGAGTCCTGTACACATAAGACTTTTTCCTGCTGATGAAGTTGTGCCTTGAATCATTATTCTTGTCATATCTTCCTCCTCAAATCAAAAAATAAAAAATTCCCTGAGAACCTCAGGGAATTTTATTATAATATTAAATCTAATCATTATAAATATGCATAAAAATATTGCTCTCCTTCCCTCCGAAGGTTGCTTATCTTTTATATAGGCAGGTCTCCTGGCTTATGAGTCATCCTTAATCAACACCTTCCCAGATTTCTCCAGTGGTAGACACGTTGACTTCGTCATCAATTACAGTAGCGGGGGCTGCATGGGACTTAAACCCATTTCCCTATTAATCTTATGAACCTAAATAATCTTTTATTCAATTGTCTTGTATGTTATCACAATGTTTATTAATTTGCAACTGGAACTCTTAAAGCTTTTCTCTATATTCAACACACTTCTCAATAAATCCTTTGGCAAAATTAATATTACTCCATAGATGTAAATGTGGATATCCAGCAAAGAGATTATCCTTTGCAACTATACAAAATCTCTCTTTCCCTGTTGACTTTTTTATTGCAGTAAAATCATGTCCAGCTAAATCACTTTTTGTATAGTGGAACTCGTGGCCATTGATTAAATCACCCTTTTTACAAAGTAAATTATCTTTATTGGCCGTTAATTTGATATATCCAAAGTCCTGTAGTCTGTTAGTAAGATGACTATTATTGCTTAAAATATTGACCATAGATTTCCCCTCTATGGTTGAACCTAAGTACATAAAACCGCCACTTTCTGCATAAATAGGTGTTTTGCTCTTATAGGCCCCTCTAATACTTTTTAGCATAGAAGTATTATTAGATAACTTACCAGTGTATAACTCAGGATAACCACCACCGATAATGATTCCATCAATATTGTCTGGTAGACTCTTATCCTCCAAAGGTGAAAATGGTATTAATTCTGCACCCAACTTACTTAATAAATCTAGATTATCCTCATAGTAAAAGCAAAAAGCATTATCCCTTGCTATGGCTATCCTTACACTTGCTATTTTTTCTATCTTGATCTTTTCGTATTCCATTTCCGGAGCAGATGAAGCAATATCCATAAGGGCATCTAAATCAATATATTTAGCTGCATGTTCACCTAATACATCTATCTTATCCCGTAAATTTTCTATTTCATCGGCTGTTATTAATCCTAGATGTCTACTTTCAATTGCTACTTCAGGTAAATTTGGCATAAATCCAAGGACTTTTATATCAAGGTTTTTTTCTATTATTCCTTTATATCTTGGATACATCATAGGACTGACTCCATTAAGTAAAACGCCTTTTATAAGATTAGCCTTGAACTCCAAAAATCCTTTGATTAAGGCTAATACCGATGTAGCCATCCCTTTGGCATTAACCACTAAAACTACAGGAGTGTCTGTCCTGTTTGATAAATCATTTGATGAATATTCTATATCTCCCATTCCTAATCCATCATAAAATCCCATAACTCCTTCTACAACTGACAAATCGCAATCCTTACTATTTTCTACAAATAGCTGCTTAACTATATTTTCTCCACATAAGAACATATCTAGATTTCTCGACTTGGTTCCTGTTATCCTAGAATGAAACATGGGATCAATATAGTCTGGCCCGGCTTTAAATGAATTGACTCTTAAGCCTTTATTTAATAAACCCTTCACCACAGCACAAACTATAGTAGTTTTACCACATCCACTACCTGTACCAGCTACTAACAATCTATTAAATCTACTTGTTTCTTTAATATTATTCATCATTTTCTCCTACACTTTTATAAGTAAAATCTTTTATTTAAAATTACTTTTGTTCCACTTTTTTATTTTGAAATATAAAAATAGCACCTACTACAGCGAAAACTCCAATAACTACTGGAAGTTTTGGGATAGTCTTTGTTTTAACTCCCTTTTTATATTCAGCTCTATGCCCCATACCGTCTTCAGCAACTGCACTATGTACATCTAAGCTTTTATCAAAGTGGAATTTCCCTTCCTCGTCAACTAAGCCCTTACCTAATTCCTCACCATTTTCATCATATATAGTGACTTCAGTCCTAGGTGAAAAGCCACCACCATCATATTCAGCTCTTAACACTCCTGGCTCTTCTAGTTCTAATAACATACTATGGGCATATACAGCAGATGGCAGCAGAACTAGACAAATCAATAAAAATAATATTCCTTTATTCATTATAGATTTCACATTATCAACCTTTCTATTTTATCCAATTAGGCTTGTTTTTTTCTATGAATTGCACTGCAAATCCAGTTATAATTGACTCTCCTATTAAAATTGGTAGATGACCAACCATGGCAATTTTAGCAACAGAAAAATCGCCTTGAGCAAATCTTTGGTCTGTTAAAGCTAATAAAATAATCAATATAATTACAGTCATAATTACTGATGCAGCTCCAACGAGTCCCGCTCTAATTAAAGGTTTTTTAATAGGTAGTTTATTATACAATAAATAGGATATGTAGGCTGGTATAAATAGCATAGTTGTATTTGCACCTAATGAAGTGATCCCACCATGTTTAAATAATAGCGCCTGCAATAGCAGTGCTGGAAAAAATGCCAAGGCTGCCCTCTTTCCAAGTATAATTCCTATTAAACCACATTAGGAATTTGCAAAATGACTTAATAATTTAGAATGTAAAGAAATGTAAGAATTGTAAAGTGGTCTTTGACAACTTAAGAGAGATGTATGTTAGTGATTTAACTTAAAAAAACAAGTATTTTCAG
>JAPXKQ010000192.1:0-4219 GCA_033809995.1 Tissierellaceae bacterium | reverse complement strand
CACATATTATATTCTAACTCTTTAAGATAATCTAAAGATAAAATTTCATATAAATTTCCTTCATCATCCATGTCTATATAACTATTGCAATAATCTATTTGTTCTTCTTCATTTGGATAATATGGTTCAAAAATATCTTTACCAAGATATTTTAAATAACTTTCATCACTTTCTTCATAAGAAACCAAATCAAAATCACGCACAGCACTACTATATAATATAGACCCGCTTTTATTAAAACAAGTGTCTTTTAAAACAACAGAAGTGTTCTCGCATCTATTGATTACATAAGCAACGTTTGTTTCATGAATAATTTTCCACAAGTTTTCATATCCATCTGAGTCCTTTAAAAGTATGTATCTATGTTCCATATTAACTCTCCGTTTCCTCTTTAGCATATTTAATTGTAATAGTCATTTCTTCGCCAGTATGGTTATGTAGCCATAACCCTAAAGCAAATTGCCCAACAAAGTAATCATATACATCCCATATATCACGCTGGAGATAAAGATCGCCTTTGGCTTTTTGAATATAATTTTTATCATCTTTAATTTCTAGTTCAATGTAGTTTGAAACGTTAGACATGTAAATATGATGAAGATATGTAGATAAATTATCACCACTTAATATGTACTCATTATTATCATCAAGAATTAATGTTCCTGTGAATTTTCTCATATAAAACTCTCTCCTTTTAAAAATTCTTCTTGGTCTATGTATTTAATATATTTACCATTAGTAACTTTGTATTCTGTCCTATAATTATATTTTGATTTTCTATGTATAATCTCCAAAACTTTATACATTTCCATATTATATTTCCAGAACATAAAAGATACCTCCGCATATAGTGTTTAAAATTAATATTTAAAACTTAGAGCCACTTTTATCTCATAAATGAATCTATACTCATTTAAGAATAAAAACCCTTTAAAAGTTCAAATATCAATTCATATTATATTATAATTCTTTAACAAACTTTTTAAGTTCCTTTTGGGCATCCTGTTCTGCATTTTGAATACTACCAATAAGTAAATCAACTACTTCACCCATAGTATTAATAATTTCTTTTCTAGCATCTGTAAAAAGCCACTCCTTCTTTTTGCTAATCTTTTTAGTGGTATAATGGCGAATTAACCAATTAAGAACTCCATTCCATGAAGTATAATAATGATTTTCATTAAATCCATCATTATCTTTAGATGGGGTAGATGTACGCTCTTGAATTGTTAGATTATCTTCTTTAACTTTTATACGAATATCATCATCAATTATTATGTATCCAATGTCTTTAACTTGACCTGCTTTTCTTCCTCTTTTAGTTTCTTTTATATCCATATCGTTTTAAACCCTTCCTTAAAATTATATTATTTGTTTATTGTAATTTACCATCACCCCTTTTACCCTTATAGTATATCATATTTTCTTCATATTGTCAAACATTTATTTTATATTGAAAACAACTATATCTAGTATATCATGAAATGGATAAGTATGTCAATAGTTTGTGCTATAAATTTAACCAATCAATAAGAAGATTACGCATCCTAGACGAAGGTATATAAATATTTATATTTTTATTTTCTCTAATAGCTGATCTAAATATCCATTGAATCAGTTCAGATAAAGCATATAATTCTTCATTTACTATTACATCTTTTTGTCTGAAAAATTGTTTTAATATTGGATTCATAAAGATATTAGCACAATAAGACAAACTTACCTTATGTTTATATTCATTAGTCGCTCTGGCATTTACGGAAACAAAACCTCTAGTATAACCTCCCCCTTGAAGTAATTTTTTAAATTCTTTAAATGTAGTCCACATATTATATTCAGACGATGTTTTTGCCACATGTTTAAAATAATTAACGATATTATTTTTTAATTTCCTTATTAATGGCTTTCCTTGAGTAAGTTTATCTCTGGTAAACCAAGCTACACTTAATGCTGTATCAAAATCTCCAATACTATTTAATTTATCTATGTCGCATATATTTATTTTATCTTTATAATAATTGGAATTGTATATTTGTAATTCTTTAGTAAATCTATATTTATTATCTTCTTTTTTTACATAAAGATGATTATAATCTACTTCATAAAAATCATAATAATATTTTTGAATTTGAGCATCAAACATATATGTAAGTATATAAACTTCTTTAAATGCTTTAAAAATTTCTATAGGAAAACACCATATCAAAGCCGTTTCGCCATATATACCAATACATTTATTTTTAGCCATCCTCATTATATCACTAAATTTACCCTCATAATCTTCATCATCCCATATCAATAAACCATCTTCAACATGTGCATATGTATCAAGAATATTATTTAAATCTTGTTTAGTAATATTCATAATTTCTACAACACTAGCAACTTCATCAAGGATTAAAGTATATTCCCCTTGTTTAATTAATTCTAGGGTGTATTCATTAAAGTTAAGAAATAATGAGTGGGTTGAAGCTATATCTTTTTTATTACTTAATAACCAATGCATTCCATTAAGTTTTGTTCCATGTTCTTGCGGTTCATAAAATTTTCTTCTCGCACAAGATTCTTTTATTCTACTTACTTCATTAAGAAATGGTGTTATAAATAAATAATGATTTGTGTGATTATTGTCCATCATATCAATAGCACCTGATGTTTTTCCTGCTCCACATGGAGCATCTACTACATAAATTTTACACATAATTTCTCCTTTTTTTCGAGGCATTAACTAGGCGTTTGCCTTCTTTTTTAAAAACTTTCAAGTTCAACTTGACAAAACAAAAATTAAAGTGGCTTTTTATGCGGTTTTACAGTGTTTTTCCTTAAAAGAATCAAGAGAATAATTATATTATAAAATTATCTATCATCTCATCAACTTCATCCTGTGCTATACCAATATAAGCTAAGGTTATATATGGAGTTGAATGATTAAATATTTTTTGTAATATTGATAATGCTCTATTATTTTTATCATTATATTTATTGTAAAAATGATAACCAAAAGTTTTACGCATACTGTGTGTGCCAATTTCATCCTTAATACCAACCTGTTTAGCTACACTATTAATAATCCTATATGCTTGAACTCTTTGAATAGGGGAGTTAGAGGATTCATTTTGTACAGTTATATATCTATTGTCTTTATCTTTTTTATTAGGATTGCGTATTTTTATATATTTAGTGTATTTATTACTACCAATGAGATAATCATTATCATTCATGTTTTTGATGTAGCTGTTAAGTTCCTTTTTAAGTTCTGGTTGAATTTTTAAACGCTTTGGTTTAGATGTTTTGTTTTCTTGAAGTATGAAGTATTCTTGATTACGTACATCTTTTACTTTGAGTTTGAGAATATCAGATATACGCAGTCCTGAATAAATACCTAGACGGAATAAAATATAGTTGCGGTAGTTTTGTTTCTTTAGGATTGATTCAATTTTTTTAATTTTGGTTAAATCTCTTATTGGCTGTACTGTATTCATGTGCTTCGCACTCTCCTTTAATATAAAATGGTCTGTATATAGTATATTACTTATTTTGAGAGTTGTCAATAGATATGTTTCATTTGTAATATAAAATGGGTTCGATGGGATTGGTATTATTTTATGCTAAAAGTGGGATGATTATTACGTTTGAGTGGAATTTGTAGTGGGGAAGAATGGGTATTGGTAATAGTTTTGAGAATGAGGAAAGTATTGGGGTTAGTGGGTTTTAACGATGAGCGGTACGAGAGATTTCGATGAATTTTTAGGTTTGATGTATGGATAGAAGTGCTATACTTCCCAGTAGCGGAAAAAGCGGTGATTTAATTGTAAACATACCCCCATACTATTAGAGATCAATTTTATGAATGGCTGTAAACTGCATGGATAAACGATTATAGCTATTATATAAAATGATACATAATAGAATTGTGTTACATTATTGAGATGAAATATTGATTTTGTCGGTATATATCGGCTTGTAAGTAGCTTATTGCAATGGGTAAAATCCGCATAAATAGACAATATCGTTATAACAGCGAATTTTTGCCTGAAGTCTTATAACCAAATATTAATATATAATACTATGACTAGGTAATAATTATAATGTACTAAATAAATATTATGAATAGATATTATAACTAGGTAATAAAATAAACTGGTCAAATTATATCATATTACTAAGTAATAATATAAATACCAGACAATATTATAATATCTAATAATCAAAACTAGAT
>JAPXKQ010000191.1:0-4261 GCA_033809995.1 Tissierellaceae bacterium | reverse complement strand
TCCAGTGTTTGTTACTGTGATTGTGTAGTCTATTTTGTCCCCTACATTTACCTTTTCGTCTTCGTTGGCATCTACATAGGTTCCTTCTTTAGCTACATCTAGTTTTGGATCCGGTTCTACCTCCCTATACGCAAACCATACTTCTCTACTTGGCTGCGCTGGAGTCAATGTAATCTCTGTCGGACTATAGTCGTCATCAGTGGAATTATCATTGTCAAATGCAAATTTTATTCCATCCTTTTCAAATACTGGTTCTGCCTCCACATTATACGGAGTGCCTAGTACTAAACTTTCCCCTTCCCTAAAGGTTTTTGTATTTATTTTGGCCTCATTCCTAGATATTGCAGTGCCTTCAGAATTAATAGGTACTCCTGCTTCGTTTACCCTGTAGTAGTGGATAATTATAGTTCCAGCATTTACCCCAAACTCTGGTATTGGATCAAAGTATTTCTTTGCTGGTTCATCATATGCATTGGTATAGTTAATATAAGTGTCCTTATTTGTTGGATAAACCTCTCCATCTTCAGCATCCTCAGATATTTCAACAATATAGGACATAGTGGCAGGATTCCCCTCCGAAATAGTGTCAAGGATCCATGTTATAGTTTCATTTTCATCATCCCAAGAAATTCTTCCTTGATTAACTATTATTTTTTCGTTGTAGTTTGATGCATTTATACCTGGAATAGAGAACATTTCCCCCATAGGATCTGTTACCATTGCATTAGTCGCTGCATAGGATATACTCCCTGCTATAGTCTGAAATATCCTATTTAAATCATCAGGATTAGCTGTATAGTATTTCCCCTCATCTGCAACTCCTCGTAAGGTTCGTTCACCTTCTTCACCTGCACCTAGTGCTATAGTATAGATTATCTGGCCCTCATTCTTTGCGAATCCTGCCTCCGCAATAGCACTATTGCCATGGCTGTAATAATCATTACTCCTCGGGATCAACTTGGGGTTAATAAAGCCCACCCTATTATAACCATCAATACAATAGTGATCAAAGCTTCCATTTCCTACAGGATCACTATTATACATAAAACTAGATTGAGGAATATTAAAATGTGTTCTCCTCTTATTTCCTTCCCAGGACTCCAAATAATTTTTGGGATTCCTTATATCATAACTATAGGTCGCTGCCCCATCTCCAAGTAATACTAAGTTCTTATAATCAGCACTACCCCCATTTAACAGTTCATTAGCCTGTCTTATACCTGCTTGTATAAATGTTCCTCCATTTGCATTAATACTGTTAATAGCTGATATTAATTCAGCCCTCTCAGCATACCCTCTAAATCCAGAGTCAATCCTCACATCCCCCGCAAATGATACAATAGCAATTCTTGTATTAATATCATTTGGATCTGCCAAGAGTGTATTGACAAATTCTACAGCTGCTGCTTTTGTCTTTTCCATTTTATTATTGTCTCTCATACTTCCTGAACGATCTATGACCAATACTATGTCAGATGTCTTTGGCAAATTCTTGCCAGTCAATGTTAAGGTTATTCTCCATTGATTAGTTGTACCTTCAACTGCTTCCCCTATTTTTGACAGACTTAATGCCCCTGGATTTGGCCATTCTATATTGTTCTTATCACCTGGGTGCCCTGCCAATCTTAGCCCGCGTGATAAGGCAAAAAGTGGTGATGGTCCCAAAGAACCTGGAACAAATTCAATAATATTTGGAGCTGTTGTTTCCACTCCTTCACCATATGGAAAATCTGATGATTCAGATATAGGATTTGCATAAGTTTCCTCATAGAAAAGGTTTATTACATTTTCCCCTTCTTGGAGAATCAATTCCCCCGAATCACTGTCCACAAATACTACGTTCTCATTCTCAAATATGAAATCATCACTATATATTTTATCTCCTATTTTTAACCCCTTTACCACATCTCTGTCTGTAAATTCTTCTCCATTTTCATTTCTTAAAATGTGATTTATTATCAGTGTTACTTCCTCCACTTCATCTACCTCATAATAAATCACTACCTTATTTAATTCTCCATCTTCCTCCAAAACCAACACCATAGGCTGATCATCTAATGGTCTAAAACCTTCAACCCTAGGATAAGGAATTTCGACAATTTTGCCTACCTTACCCACACCTTCAATTGGATCCAACCCTGGAACTGGTTCATCAGTACCCTTTATCCGATAGATAATTTCATAAGGTATTTCTACTTCCTCTGCAGTCTCTTCTCCCTCTAAGGAATCTAATTCATCCTGAGGTTCTGTGTCCCCTGGACTTACTTCTTGTTTAGTGTCCCCAGGCCCCAATGTAGTGGCACTAGCATACACTTCAATGGTAATATTAAATACCATTATCATAGTTAAAAATAAAGCTAATGCTTTTAAATTTCGCCTTTTCATCCTTTTTACCTCCATATTTAATTTTTTTTTAGTTCACCATATTCCATATTCCAAGCACCACTCCTTTAAAATGAATATTTAACATATTATGCCACTTAGCCTTATTCTAATATATCCAATTGTATTTGTCAAGTGAATATTCCCCTATATTTTAATCCAAAATTCCTCTAGTTAAGGTAAAAAAATTATTGCTTTTCTAACCAAAGCTGTGTCTCTTTTAATCTATAAGAATTACCATTCATATTTACAATATATGATTTATGAGTAAGCCTGTCTATCATTGCCGCTGTCATTACTGGATCCTTAAATATTTCATCCCACCTTTCAAAAGATAAATTTGTAGTTATTATTGTAGATTTTCTTCCTGCCCTTAAGGACAGGTAAGTAAATAAAAGTTCAGAGGCTTCTTTATCGAAAGAAATGTATCCTAATTCATCTGCTATAATAAGGTCATATTTTTCAAATTTCTTTTCAAAAGCCCTAAGTGTTTTTTCAGATCTAGATTCTTTTAGTTCATTTACCAATAATGGTATTGTGGTAAAAAGAACCTTATATCCTTTGTTACAGGCCTTAATTCCAAGTCCTATGGCTATATGTGTTTTTCCTGTACCAGGATTTCCTGCAAGTATTATATTTTGTCCTGTTTCTATAAAATCTAATGATGAAAATACCTTTATCTTATCTCTTGCATCTTGAGGTAAATCCTCTAGGCTTAGGTCTTCTATATACTTTTTATATGGAAATCTTGCTTGCCTTATTCTACTTTTTATTCCATTTGCTTTTCTTAAGTCATATTCATTTTCTAATAGGGATAAAAGAAAAGCTTCATATGTTAAATTCTTCATATTTGCCTCTTTTATTTCATACTCTATATTGCTACCTATATATGGTAATTTCAACTCCTTTGCTATGGTTTTTATATTAGTTTTAACGATATCTTTTTTCATATTATCAAAGCCTCCTTATCAAAATCTACTGATGAGTTTTTTAGTAAATCTCCATAGTGATTAAGGATTAACTTTGAATGCTCCTCTATTTCCGTATTTTTATATTTATTTTCCTCTATGGTTTCTTCTTGTCTATTACACAAGAGTTTTATCTTTTCTGTATCTATATTTAAAGGGTTTATTTTTTCTAATTCATTTATTGCTTCTTCTATTTTTTCTAGGCCCTCTTTTGAAATTAATTCAATTAGGTCTATGAAATCTCTTGGATTTTGGGTATAATATTTAGTATATATATCTTGAAGCTTGGAATTCATTTGTCGCATGGCTGTGCTTCTATGAATTGCTCCAGGCTTCTTTTTTAATGTATTTAAATAATGTTCTATTTTTATATTCCATGTATTAGCACCGAAGCTCCTTATATGTTCAGCAATTAATTCACTTTCATGATAAACTAATATATTATTCGGATAAACTTTTGCTGTTACAAATTTCCCAACTAATGAATCTGGAACTGAATATTTGTTTTCATCTATATTTATTACTGAGTATTTATTTACCCTTAACTCCACTACCCTTGAAATATCATATGATGGTGCAAGTTCTATTAAATGAGGTAATTCCTCTTCTAAAAATTCCTTTGCACTTTTATTTTCATTGTACTTTTGTGGTTTAGAATTTAATTTTCTAAGTTCTTCTTCTAAATATTTATTAGCATCTTCTAATGTTTCAAATGAATCCTTTTTGCTAAATACTTTCCTCCTTACGTATTCTACAGATCTTTCCACATGGCCCTTTTCATTTCCACGTCTGGCATTACAGAATCTATATTTAAAACCATAATACATAGATAATTTTAAAAGATCTTCTGTAGGTGCTTTTTCTGTTTTACTTACAAACCTTGCTACTGCAACTTTCATATTGTCATATAC
>JAPXKQ010000190.1:0-4262 GCA_033809995.1 Tissierellaceae bacterium | reverse complement strand
TTAGTTTAATATTATCTTTGTTTCTCTTATAGAATTCAGTATTAATAATCAGCGCATAAAGTTCTTTTTCTGCTTCAGAACCAAATATAGATTCATCCTCAATATAATTATCAACTGTTTGCTCGAGCAAATTTTTGTAATGCTTCAAAGCATCACCAAGTCTTGTATCAGAATAGTCCTCTAAAGGCATACTATGGACAAAGACCATTGAATCTTTTGCCCTGCTGAATCCTACATTTAGCCTTTGCATTTTAAATTTATGTATATCATCCGCAACTTGTCCAGGAACAGGGTATATTGATTTAAGGCTTCCATTTCCTAGTTTTTTATCCTCAACAAAAGAATAGTATATGGTATCTCTTTCTTCTCCTTGAACATCCGCAACAAACCATATCGCAAGCTTGTGGTCTCTTTGAAGGATGAAGTAATTATCCATTTCTTTTCTAAGAATCCTTTCCATTTCCTGCATCTGTTCTCTAAATGAGGTTATAATACCCATTGTACCCTTGTATCCGTTTGCAATTAAGTTGTTTATATCATTTTTAATAGCTTCAATTTCATCTAAGTTAATATTGTTACCTGAATTACCCCTTGTTTCAACCTTTATAAATCTTAAAACTTCTTTTATTGGTTTTGTTCGAATTCTATTCACAATCAATGGTATTTGACATTGCTTGTAAAAAAATTCATTAGAGTAGTCAATTATTTCAGGAAAACTTCTAAAATGGGTATCCAATGAAATTGAATAATTCCTTAGTGCCTTTGCAAAATTAAGTGTTGAAGTTCTAATATTAAATGTCTTTAACCAATCTTTTGTTCCTCCTTCAGGAGTATATACTTTTTCAACCTCTACATCATCTTCTTCTATATCTTTGGAAACTTCATCAATAAACTGATTTTTCTGTTCTTCCCCTATTTCCGTATTATATTCCTTTTCATAGCTATCTAGAATGTCCTTAAAATATTTTGATGAATATTCTTTGTTTACGTTAACTGCTCCGATTGCACCATATTGCAACTCATCTCCAAGTACTACTACTTGTTTTGCTCTAAGCATTAGTGATATTGATTCGGCAATTGATACTTGAGAGGCCTCATCAATAATCAAAATATCAATTAAATCCTCATCCATAGGTAAATACTGGGATAATAATTCAGGCTCAGACAAAATACATGAAACATTATTTAATAGCACCTCAGCCTCTTGTTTATTTAATCTTTTCCCTGCTTTCAATGTTGTTTCGATACGGCTTATGTCGCCAATATAATTATTCAAATTCTTCAATCTGCTGTCATTAATGTTTTCTAACTTTCGTTCTATGCTCTGGTAATAATCTTTTATACGGTTTTGGTTAGGCAATTCATAGTTTTCAACAGTAGTTAAGGTTTCAAACAATTTTACATACTTAAATAACAAACTGTTGCTATCATTTTGTCTAAAGAAATTCTTTATTCCATTTATCGATTTATTATCAAACCCTGATTTTTCTATTATTTTAGAGTATTTTTCGGAAAATAATCTTATTGATTCAAATTCAACACTTGTTGTATTTTGAATTATTTCTTTTACGGACAATAAGAACCGATATATATCCTTCATTCCCGCTTGACTTAAATCAAGGTTTCTATAAAAATCACTAAATTGATCTATTTTACTTCTATTTTTTTCAATTTCTTTTATTTTGTTTAGAGCTTTAATTAATTGTTCTAAATTGATTTCATCTAAGCCCGCTTTAGACAATATTTTAATATTATCATTTACAAATTCATATTTGAGACTCGATAAATCTTTTATATTTTTTAAGATATTATTCTTTTTACCTCTATGTAAAAGCTTTATTTCAATATCATCAGTAAAAACCTTTGAAGTGTGCTTTGTGAATTTCTCTATTTCTTTTATTGTTTTTTCATAATCATTTAAAACATCAATATCAATAGAATTTAAATCATCTATTTCTTTTGTACTAATATTAATCTTATTTATTAGCTCGCAAGTTTCAATTAGTATAGGTATTGAATCTTTTATTGATAACAGATATTCAAATTTATCAATTGTAATATTTGAGCTTAAATCAGGTACGCTTCTTATATAATCTGATAATTTGTCAATATCAACTGTTTGATTGTATGATTTTATCGGACGGTCATTTTCTGCTATTATTGATTCACTGATTAATTTTTGTTCAATATTTTCAAACTGAAACAAGTTCTTAATCTGTGTTTCATAAATGTTTGAATTATTCAAATATTGTTCAGTTTGTCCATATATTATTTCTTTTTGTTTTTCAATATCCTTGTTTACTGCATCTAAATTAAATTCATTATATCGATTTGTAGCAGCTGATATAACAGGACTTGCTAAAGTATTTTCAAAATTATTGATACTATCAGAATTCTTTTTTGTTATTCTCATTATTGAGGGCTTTGCATTTGGATGCAATTTTTTAAATCTTTCGGTCATCATTCTATCAATGACATCTATTGCAGCCTTTTTGTGTGAAGTTATAACGACAGACTTTTTATTTTGGTTAGCCCAATAAACCATCGCTAATATTACATATGATTTTCCAGTGCCTGGCGGTCCATCTATAACTATGATGTTGTTTTTTTGATTCTCTAAGGCTAACAATACTCTTTTTTGTCTATTATTTAGATTAAGGGGGATTGTTGATAGAAATGAACTTGCTTTATTTGCTCCATATCTGTCTGAGTATTCTTTATTCACTTCATCTGTGGTGTTTGGTACATTGCCCGAGACATAGTTGTTTACTAACTCAATAAATTTTCCTCCCTGACCTGCATCAATGCGTGTAATTAACTCAGAATAGTCTAATAGTTTTCTGTCTTCCTTTTGGATTATTTGCAATCCCAATCTAAAATAAATATTTGGTTTGTTATAAGCTGTTATTGTATTAAAGCCTTGCTCCAATAAAAATGGATTATAAAAATTGTAGTTATCTTGCAGAAAGCTTTCAATTGTGCTTATATAATCCTGTGCGTCAACTATTCTTGCTGCTCTTGGAATTGATAATATATTATTAAAGCTTCCGGAATTTATCGCTGGGGTATTAATGAATATTACACCACTCTCATTCTTTATTGTTACAGAATTTATATCAACATTAATTGATATTTCTGCTAAGAATATAGGCATAATGTCATTTGCAAGCTCATTTTTGATATTTATACCATGAAAAAATATGTAAGCACTTCCATTATACTGAGATTGTGTATAAGAAAATTTTCTAATCATTGAATATAAATCATACATTTCAAGAGTCCATGATGAGGAGGAAATATAATCAAAAACACACTTATAGAATTCTTCTACAGAATTTGAGTTTACTACAAATTCTTTTATTTTCTCATAAATAATCTGCTCAAAATATTTAGGATTGAAAGTAGTAATAGGCATTGGAAAGTCTTTTATTAAGTAATTGAGTTTCTTCTTCTTTTCTTCTTGCATTAACATAAATATGTTATGTACTTCTTCTCTAAATGCAATATTAAAAGTTCTAAATGTATCATACAGCAATTTTTTCTCATTTTCTATTGATTCAAGTTCCTCGGAGGTAAATCCGTTGTCTATTTTTTCTTTGCGTTCTATGTTTATTGCTTCATTTAAATATTCAACGTTATATTTTGATTTAAGAAGATTAATTAATCTATTAATAAAATCTGAAGAATCAAGCTCAATGACATATTCTCCCTTTTTTATTGCAAATTCAAGGGGCTTGCCTGTCTTAAGTGCATCTAATATTTTCCTTTGAAATTCAGGAAATATTAAAAAATCGCATGTTAAATAGTCGTTTGTCCACTTATACACACCTTTGCTCTGAAACCTGAATTTTGTTTCAGTAAAAGCTGCGAAATAATTCAAAATACTTTTCGCAAATTCATTCATGATTACTTTCCCCCTGTAGCCATATTATAAACTTAATAATTCATATGTAATCTTGCATAATATAAATTTATTATACAATACTATAGTTGATTTTTCAATCATTTAGCAAGTTTATAATATCAAAATATAAGCTTGTACAATGGCATCCTTTTGATTTACCATTTTTTATCAAATTGAATACGATATTGTTTGTACCATTCGCCAAACATCCTTAATTTTCTCCGAACTCTTTTCCATTACACATTGATTAAACGCATCTGTAGCATCTTCATAATCATTAAAGTGTTGAGTCGATTTTTTACCACTTGTATCAATTACATAATAGATCTCCCCTGTGCTTATTTTTAAAAGTTTATAA
>JAPXKQ010000189.1:0-4266 GCA_033809995.1 Tissierellaceae bacterium | reverse complement strand
CATATATTCCGTTTATATAGTTCCCTCTAACTGAATCAGGGTATTCAAATTCTTCCAAATATCCCCTTGTACCCATATATCCATTTCCAAGTGACATTAAAGTCTCCAATAGTGGCAATCTATCAATGTTTAAACCTTCTTCCTTAAATGTCTTCAAATTATCACTCCTTTAATGCACCGGAAGTAATTCCGGATACTATTTGTCTTTGGAATAGAATTACAATAATAAGTGTAGGTATGGTTACCACCACAGTGGCAGCAGTTACCTGTCCCCAGAAAATTTCAAACTGTCCTCTTAGGAACGATATACTTACAGTTGCTGTTCTCCATGCCTCGTTGGTGTTTAAAGTCAATGACAATAGGAATTCGTTCCATGCACTGATAAAGGTCATAATTGCTGAGGTGAATATTCCCGGCATAGCTAGTGGTAAAATTATCTTAAAAAAGGTATTTATCTTTGACGAACCGTCCATTATAGCTGACTCTTCCATTTCTCTAGGTATTTGTGAGAAGTGGGTTATTAATATAAATACAGCTATTGGAAGTGTAATCATTGAATAGGGCAGAGATATATAGTAGCTATTTGTCCATCCTAGATTTACGAATACTCTATATATTGGTCCTATAACTATCATCTGTGGAAACATTGATGTTGCCAGTATTATAACAGTTAGAACCTTTTTAAATTTAAAGTCAAGCCTTGCTATAGAATAGGCACATAGGGAGGCAATTAGGGTAACATAAACTGTTGTAATAGTTGAAATTATTAAGGAATTCTTCAATGAGTTAAGTATTGTTGTCTTGAATAATTTTACATAGTTTTCATTAGTAAAGGTTGCTCCCTTTAAAGAAAGGGCATTGGTACTCCATATCTCAGCTTCTGGTCTAAATGATGTAACTGTTACCCAGAAAAAAGGAAATATGATAATAAATAGATACAAAAATATTATGACTTTAAATAATGTTGAAGTCTTCATACTATTATTCATTTCTTCACCTACCTATTCTCGCCTATTAAGTCCACATTAAGTGCTTTAATGTAGATAAAGGTTATAAGTCCCACTACTAGTGCCATAATCAACACCATGGCTGAACCATAACCAAATCTGGTTTGTGAGAACATTACCTTGTATGCATAGAGTGACACCGATTCTGTAGAGCCACCAGGACCTCCACCAGTAAGAACATAGATTAAATCCAATACTCTAAAAGCATCAAGAGTTCTGAAAAGTAGTGCTACGAATATTGATGGTTTTAAAAGGGGTAAAGTTATATATTTAAACTGATGCCATTTTTTTGCCCCATCAAGAGCAGATGATTCATATAAGCTATTGGGTATTACCTGTAGTCCACCTAATAACAGCAATGCCATATAAGGTGTTGTCTTCCAAACATCTGCAATGATTATTCCCCAAAGTGCATTCTTCGAAGAGTTAAGCATGGCTGCTGGTGATGAAATAAGACCTAATGTAGTAAATATATGGGGTATAATTCCACTTGAACCGTTGTAGAGATAACTCCACATTAGCGCAGCTACCGAGGTTGGTATTGCCCATGGAATTAGAGAAAAGGTCCTGATAAGTCCTCTTCCTTTAAACGGTTTGTTCATAATAAGTGCTAAAGCTAACCCCAGTATTAACTCTGCAAATACTGATATTATAGTAAATATTAATGTGAATTTCAGTGTGGAATAAACCCTTTTGTCCTTTAAAACCTTGGCAAAGTTGGCTCCACCTACAAAATTTGACTTTATGATAGTAGTGTCAAACTCTGAGGCTACAGCCAATGTATCCTCTGGTGAGTAGAACTCATCCTCCATTGCATATAGCTCCTCCAGCTTGGCTACAATGGATTGCTGTCTTTCTATAAGCTCATCTTGTTGTACACTATTCACTTTTACTATTGCCTTTAAGTCTTTTGTGGCAATCTTATCAGCTATATACTTATCAAGCTCAGCTATATCTAGTTTTATCTCTTCTATTTTAGCTATAGTCTCTTGGTTTTGAACAAAATCCAAGTCTAAATCTAGATAATAATTCAAATAATTTATGGTCTCTTGATTCAAAGCAACATTAACATTTGACTTCATATACATATCGTTTCTGGATTGGTCATTTAACTGCATATCAAAAAAGGCATAGCGGAGGGAACCTATAATTGGTGCAATTGAAAATAGGACTATAAAGATTACAGCTGGTAATATAAGGATATACCCGGCGTGTTTATCAACCCATTTTGAAAGTTTCATATATACCTCCTTAAAATGTTAGCTTTGACATATGCCAAAGCTAACATTTATATTTTCATAGATTTATTGTCTATTGACCAAGTGCCTGTTTGATTCGTGCAACTGCATCTTCCAATGAGCTGTTACCAGATAAATACTCATGAGTACTGATTTGAATTGTGTCACTAACTTCAGAGTAGTTTGGAACTACAGGTCTTGAAATAGTGCCTGATAATGCTTTTTGGAATCCTTCGTTGGTTAATAGCTTATTGGACTCTAGAACATCTTTATCTTCTAATAGAGCATTATAACCAGGTAAATAACTGCCTACAGTAGCATTAATTTTTTGTCCTTCTGGTCCAGATATGAATGATAAGAATTCTGCAGCCCCTTCAGGGTTATTGGAATTAGCATTAATTCCTATAATCCATCCACCTACAGTTCCTCCTTTTGGTAGTGGTGCATAGTCTATTTGGTCAATCTTCACATTATGCTCCCCTGATTGTAACATACCATTTACATAAGGCCAGTTTCTAGCAAATACTGCTTCACCGTTTAATAGAGCATTATGAGTTTCACCTTCAGTGTAGTTTAGGATATCTTCAGGTGTTAAGCCTTTATCCATCATTTGTTTCATATATTTTAGACCGCCTTCGATATCTGTCCAGTTACCACTAAATTCGTTAAGATTACATGTTAATCCTTCATATTGTTTCGACTGGTATACATAGGCATATTTTGTTCCTTTTTCACCTTTGTACTTTTCTCCCATTGCAATAAGGTCATCAAATGTATAGTTGCCTGATTTAAGTTTTGCTGCATCTTCTGTGGAAACGATATCAGACCTAAAGTAAATAAATCCTAAGTCAGGGAAGTAAGGTAGAACATAATTCTTTCCTTTATATTTTCCTGAGTCCATGGACCCTGAGTTAAAGTCTGTTGGTTTCCAACCCTTGTCCATTAATAACTGATCAATAGGTTGTAGATATCCTGCTGCTGCAAATTCTCCTGCCCAAACTACGTCCATTGAAATAACATCATACTCACCACTTTTTGAAGATAGTGAATTTAACAATTGGTCATGCATTTGACCCGAGTCATTAGTCATAATTGTTGCTTTAACCTCATACTTTTCACTTTGCTTGTTGAAAGCTTCAACAATTTTTTCCAATGCAGGTGTTGAGTCTGCCTGAACTGCAAAGTTTATTAAAGTTTTACTTGCTGGTGGTTCTGCTGCTGGTGGTGTTACCTCTGGTGGCTTTTCAGTAGCTACTGGTTCTTCTGGTTTGTTGCTACTGCAAGCTACTAGCCCCATTACCAATGCTGCAATAAGCAATACGATTAAAAACCTCTTCATACTAAAACATCCTCCCTTTTTTATTTCTTAGCTTATACAGTCCTTTGTATAAAACTAATTAATTTATTAAAAAATAGCATAGGTTTCTCCCATTTTAGTATATGCAGTATCTATTGTGTATAACTCAAATAATAATTGAAAAAATATATGCTATTTTTATTTAAATTTATCTCGAATATTATTTACCCTTTAAGACTACTAATTAGTAAATTATATTCCCTTTGATACTAAAATATTTCTCTTCCATAAGTCCTTGTTAATTCTGCAATTTTTAGGGCAAGTTCCTCTGTCAGCATATCCTTTCCTACACGCCAAGTCCAGTTTCCTCCCAAAGTTGAAGGGATATTCATTCTTGCTTCACTTCCCAATCCAAGAAAGTCCTGCATTTGAGCAATAGCCAAATACGCTGTAGAAGCCCATGCACCTCTAATTAGGCCCCAATTTATTCCTTCCTTATGGTCAAGCTTTAAATATCGTACAGCAAAGTCATAATCTTCCTTTGGAATTTCCTTAAACCAACCTATTACCGTATCGTTATCATGGGTACCAGTATAAACTACACAATTTTTATCATAATTGTGCGGCAAATAATCACTTTCTTCTCTTGAATCAAAGGCAAATTGAAGGACTTTCATCCCAGGATATCCTGTTTCCTTAATAAGTCTAACTACATCTTCTGTCA
>JAPXKQ010000188.1:0-4271 GCA_033809995.1 Tissierellaceae bacterium | reverse complement strand
GAGGGGAAAATGGGATAAAACAACAATCCAGTGTTTATGGGGGTTTGAGGGGAATCTATGTGAGGACTTTATTTGAAAAGGGAGGGGACTGCTTTTTAAGTGCACATAGATAGGATTAAGGATTTAGGAAAAAGGGAGATAGGAATTATATCTGTAGGAATAAGGGATTAATTAGTTGTTGTAAAAGTAAAATAAAGTGGTGGTGTTGATAGGGGTAAGGAAGTAGAGAAGCGTTGGAGTAGCAAGGGTTAAGGGAGTTTTAAGAGGCAAGAGAAATGGTTAATAAAGTAAAATAGTGACAGGACTTTATTTAAATTATGTAAGAACTAGGCCCTTTTTTTCTGTTTCTACAAAAATTGGGAAAATGATAGAAGTTGAAAAACTTCAATTTTACTGAATAAAGTAGTATCAATAATAAAATATAGTTTCATGAAAAAAGTTTTGTATTGAATTTTTGATGGGAAATATTATGAAGGACAGGTGTAAGGAAATAAGGATTAAGCCAAAAAGGGAATACATGTAAGGAAAAGTAAGGACATTATTTGTGTTTTAATAGGACTTGGTACTATTTTTTGTTTCTAAAATTAAAATAAATGAATTCTAGAAAATGAAAAACAAGATTTAAGGTGGTAAAGTTGTACTAATAGTTAAATAAAGTAGTGGTATTAATAGGGATAAGGAAGTATTAAAAACAAGGATTATGTAAGGGTTAATAGAATTTATGGGGATAAGGGAAGTGGGTATTTAAGTAAAATTATGAAAGGACTATATTTAAATTATAATAGAACTTGAAGGATTTTTTCTGTTTCCAAAAAGGTGAAATAGTAATTTAGAAAAATAAAAACAAAATTATTGTTGTTAAAGTGGTGTAAATAAAAAAATAATGTTCTGATATTGAAGAGCAGGTATTCCCACCAATGTTAAATAAAAAGTAATAAAACTTTTAATGAATATAGTCTGTTAGTATGTTATATTAATATTAGGAAGTGGAATTATATGGAGAAGAAACTTGTATATAAAATGTAACAACACAGATATCTATAAACATGATGCAGTTTGTGGGACTTATATTGATGGTATTTATTTTTTAAGTAGTATATTTTGTAAATTACATAAGGTTATATAAAAGATGACACAATTTAATTATAAGTTATAACAATAGCATAGTTTTAAATTACTTATGTCTTGTCATAAATATTAAAAATGGAGGTGCATTATGAAAAGAAACAAATACAATTTAGTGATTATTGAGATTTTAATATTGACCGTGATAGCCTTGCTATCATTAACAGGGTGTACCAAACAAGAAAAGTTAAAGGAACTAAAGATTGGGGAATATGTTATGCAAGATACAGAACCAGAAGGAATGTCCTATATATTAATTGAGGAAGACCATAAATTTAAATTTATTAGAAACCTTGCTACGTCATATCTCCCTATGGGAACTTATTCAATTGAAGGCAATGAATTAACGCTTTATGTAGATGAAAATGAATCATATGTATTTACAATAGAAAAAGACCAGTTGATTTTTAAAAGTAGCAATGTTGATATTAGTCAATTTGTTAAAAAAGGAGCAGTCTTTAAATTATCCGAAGATAAGCAAGTTTTTTTATACGATGCCTATGAAGAATTAGTTATAAATTTGAAAGACATGGGCTATACAATAAAAGCAGAAGATGTAGAAAAAAGTATTTTATTAGGTGAGCGAAAATGGCTAACTATTAATGAAAGTGATAATATATCTGTTTATCTATATGAAAGTAATGATGAAATGGAAAAGGATGCATCTTATTTATCTGATGACGGCTTTAGTTATGATAACGGAAGAGAAGCCGTTGATATAGGCTGGGTTTCATATCCTCATTTTTTCAAGTCAGAAAATATGATTATACTTTATGTGGGAGAGAATTCAGACATTATTTGCCTGTTTGAAGAACTTGTAGGGCCACAATTTGCGGGGGAAGTAAAATAGGAAATCTAATCCAAAAAATAATATAATTTTAAATTGCATGTTACGTTATAGATATGATGTTTATATGGGGGAAAACTTTTAAAAATGAAAAGGCTTATGGTGTTTTGGCGAATGGGCCAAAAAGCAAATGATTGGAATCCTACTAATAAAGACTTTTGGTTAAAGAATGAGTGGCTTGAAACTAATAGACCTTAGTAAGGATTAAAGTAGTTTTATTTGATTCGTATTATAAACAGTAAGGTGGCAAATAGTTATATGAAAATAAAAGAAATATACGATAAGAAAGTAAAAATAGAAATTTCTACAAGTATATTAGAATCACTCCCTGATTGGTTTGGAATATCAGAATCTACAAAGGAGTATATTGATAAAAGTAGTAACTTACCATTTTTCGCAGCAAGTCATGATTCAAAATCATTAGGCTTTATTGCGATAAAGCAAAACAATCAATATACTGTTGAGATTTATGTAATGGGAATCCTTCCTGATTATCATAGACAAGGAATAGGACAAGCGTTATTTAATAAGGTTTTAGAGTGGGCTAAAGAGAAGGAATATGAATTTATGCAAGTAAAGACCCTTGATGAATCACATCCTGACACTTATTATGCGGGAACAAGAAGATTTTATACGTCGGTCGGTTTTAAACCATTGGAGTGCCTTCCAGAGTTATGGGGAGACGACAACACATGCCTGATAATGATTCAGCATATTGGTTAATGTCGGGCATTCTTATATATGCTAGACTGTAAAAAATTTAAAAGTAAACTAATTTAAAAAGAGAACAGGAGAAAGTGAAACTTGTTAGATAATAAGGGATTTGATATGTGGGCAGATGGATATGACAAGAGTGTTAATTTTAGTGAAGAGAATAATGAATATCCATTTGCAGGTTATAAAGATGTATTAAATTATATTTATAATCAGGTAAGAGAGCGAAACAGTGCCAATATTTTAGATATTGGATTTGGAACTGGAGTATTAACAACAAGGTTATATGATACTGGTTATAATACTACGGGTATCGATTTTTCAAGCAATATGATTGATATTGCTAAGAAAAAGATGCCTAAAGCAACATTGATAAATTGGGACTTTTCTAAGGGTATACCTGATGAAATTAAAAATACACGCTTTGACTATATAATTAGTACATATGCTATTCATCATTTAACGAATAAGGAAAAGGTAGGTTTTATAGAATTACTAATTGACTTACTCAATGAAAACGGGAAAGTCTTAATTGGGGATATTTCTTTTGAAACAAGAAATGAATTAGAGATATGCAAAGAAAAATATAAAGAGTTATGGGATGATGATGAGAGTTATTTTGTGGCTGATGAAATTATGAAAGACCTTAATCATAAATATTCTTGTGTGTATACTAAGATATCTAATTGTGCAGGAGTATTGACAATAAGTAATCAAAGTGATGGAGGAAGTCATGAGAATTCATAAGGATAACATTATAATTAGAAGTGCTACTACTGATGATGCAATTCATTTAAATAAGTGGTGGAATGATGGTAAGGTTATGGAACATGCAGGCTTCCCAAATGGTATCGGAGAGTCTTTAGATGACACAGTTGCTAATATTAAGATTTGGGAAGGTAAGTTAAGTCAGTTATGTATTATAGAAATTGATGGCAAACCTGTAGGTGAAATAAATTATAAAATTAAAGATGATAACGCGGTATATCCTGGATGGAAGATATGTGATTTTAATTATCAAGATAAAGGATATGGACCTAAAATGATTAAGATGTTATTTGAATTTATTTTTACAGATTCAAACATTAATTCTAAATTCCCAATAGATAGAATTGTATGGGATACTATGCTCGAAAATAAAAGAGCACAACACGTTTATGAAACTAAAATAGGTGCTAAGAAAATTGGTATACAAGAAAACGCGTGGAAAGACCAATTGGGAAATTGGCGAAGTACTGTTGACTATGAGATTACAAGAGAGGATTTCTTTAAATTACAAAATGATGATAACTAAATAACCTTATATAGCGTGTTAACGATGATATTAAAAGTGTGTCGTGTTTGTAGATAAATGTGAAGTAAAATCAATAAATTTTGTGGGGGTGTCATATGAAAAGGGAATTAAGTATATTAACAAAGATTGGGATTCTTATTTATGTAGTTTATTCATTAGTAGATAGGTTTATTGTTGGGATTCCTGATATAATAGCAATTCCTATTATGATAATTGGAATAGCATTAATGGCAATAGGAAATCTAAAAAGACCTAGAGATAGTACCATAAAATGAGTATAATGTGATGTGT
>JAPXKQ010000187.1:0-4273 GCA_033809995.1 Tissierellaceae bacterium | reverse complement strand
TCTTTTGTCCGTCAGGATTTAACAGCGTAATTAAAAATGTTGTAGTTAATATATAGGGTTCTTTTGTTTTCTTATCTATAAACTTATCCAGTTTTAAATCTGCCGTATCTTCCAGTACTGTTTCCAGGTCTAAAAGCGGATAATGTTCCCTTATATCTACTACCTTCTCTTCCCAGTCTAATAGATAAAAGTATTTCAATTGAGAGTCAGAGAAGAAGTGGTGTATTCGCTGTGTAGTCCACCCAAATATCCTTGTTGCTCTTCCCATTGAAGGATAATCTTGTATAGTAAGCCAGGGTTTATATTCCTTCCCTTCTCCCTGCCCCCTGCCTTCTTTTATCCATCTGCTTAATTTATTTGTATCCCAACTCGTATTTCTTTTAGCCATGCAAGCACCTCCGTAAGTTAGAGTTTAGAAATAAAAAATGCCACTGACTCCAGGACACCTTTTATTAGATGTCTGTGTCAATGGCATTAAATCCATTTATACTGTGTACTTTATTTTACCATACAACAACTTTATTTTAAACGTAAAAATATAACTTGAAATAATATATGCTATTTGGATAAATTCTGTATTATCTTAATATAAGGAGGTATTCAAAATGAGGCCTAGTGTTTTTAAAACTGTGAAATTGCTTATCTTTGGAAACATATTTTTAATACCTTTTTCTATAGTCGTAAAAAATATAGCCATTCGTTTTATTATCGGCTCATTATCAGGAATTTCATATATTGTGATTTTATCCTTTATCACCAAAACAGAGGCTATATTCAAAAAGAATGAATTAAAGTAACGTAAAAAGGCATTGGTAGGATTCCATTCCTAACAAAGCCTTTTATATTTTAATTGGAGGTATATCATTATTTATTAATTTAACAATTTTTTATGAAATTCCAGTATGCATCTAATTCTTCACTATCTAACTTGCCGTAAATATCCTCCATCTGTTCAAAGAACTCTTTGTATACCTTTAGAAAACGAAAATTTATCTTAGTTTTCAAATGTATTAAAGTATAGTTGCAAAATACTATGTCCCTAAGCACTAGAAACTCCGATAAACTTACTGATAATATAACTTCCTTCATACCATATGGTTCAGCCGATAAAATAAATAATTTTGTCATTATCATCTCTGTATTATTTATATTTTCACGTACTGCAAAATTATTTATAATTCCCTTTTCATCATTTAATATATCATAGTGCCTACTTACTTGTTGCGATAAAATCAGTAACAGTTTCTTTGGAATCTTAATCTCGATATCATTCTCACTAAATTTCTTATAAATTTCTTCAGATTTTCATAACATATTAAAAGCCCTCCTTATAATATAAAACTTAATTTAAAAAATTTAAAATAATATAAGGAGAGCCACACTCTTTTTCAAGTTTTTATTTTTTTACTATCCTATTGTCATTAAGTATTGCCCATATATAAGCAGGTCCTCTTACTAAGTCATTAATTCTGCCAGGACCTTCAACAGGCATTATATTAAAAACCTTTTTAATGTCATTTTTAGATAATATATAATTGGTTTTATTCGTTACTATACCATTATTTATCACACTATATATAAACTCTTTTCCCGTCTTTGTTTAAAGATTTATCCTTCATTAGAAACAATTCTATTCCATATTTCATCAAATGAAATAATTTCCATAGTAAATCTCCTAACAATTTACCTTATTTTTTCGATAAATCCTTCAAGCAGTTCAATAATCTCTTTAAGTTTTCCTTCCTTTAATACTGCCAAATCGTTATTCTTAATTATGTACTGAAAAAGATTGTTTCCTTCTATATAAAACTTCCTAATATTTGCAATAATTTCATCTCTAACTTTAAGGTAATTATCAATCTTGTAATCGTTAGTGCACTCACATGACTCTGATAATTTCAACCATCTAGTCTTCAATGATTCTTCCTTTTTTTCCCTATCCCTCTCTTTCGCATCAGGAAATCCTTCTAAAAATCTTTTAGGTTGGAAACAACTTTCGAAATTATTCTTTTGATTTTTACCATTCATCGCTTCTTCCAACTGCTTCCTATACTGACATTCGTAACACTTTATTGCATACTCAAGTTCTATGTTGTCAGATGCAAATTCTGATAAAAATTTATTTTCAACAAAGTAATATTCAATTGAATGTTCATTTAAAACATAAATGCTTTCTTTTAACTTTTCTTTTTTATATTCTAATTCTTTTTCTTCAAGGTTTGCATATTGAGGTTCATTTAATAACGTAAAGGCAACTTCCTCATATAGATTATCCTTTAATTCCTCAGGTTTCTTTATATCTGCATCTCTTAAAATTAGCACAGGAACACTAAAGTTAGTGTTTATTAACAGTTCAGCATTAGCATAAAACTTTAAATTTTCACACGAGTGTGCCTGTATAATATTTATTTTATCAATTATGCTTTCGTCTATTTTTCTAATTAATTCACTTATAACTTCTATATCATCTTTACCCTCTACAAAGATAATTCCCTTGCTATATAAAATATCGTCAGGCTTTATACCCAATTCATCTATTACTCTTTTCGGGCTTATTGGCAGTACTTTAGCCTCTCCGTTATTTTTTTCTACAATTTTTACGTTATTACTTGCTAATTTACTTACCGTTATTGGTGAGTGTGATGTAAAAATAACTTGGTTCTTTTCTGAAATCTTTAATAAAGTATCTATCATTCTTCTTTGAAGTTTAGGATGTAGGTAAACTTCTGGTTCTTCAATGAGTAAAATATATTGTGTATTTGACTGTGAAATTTGTACATATGTCTCAAGTATTGATAGTATTACCATACTCTGATAACCTGTCCCACAATTCAGTATGTCATTAGATATTCCAGTAGTTGTATCTACAATAGTTGTAGTATATGTAGTCCCTTTAGATATATTAACAGAAGCATCTATAATTATTTTAAAATCTCTGCTACCAATTGCATCATTATAGTAAGAAGTAATTGTTTCTGCTAATGTATTGCATCTTTTCTTAGTTTCTTCTGATAATACATTATTTAATTCACTATATGTAAGAGGCCTATTATTTAAAATAATATCAGTTTTAGATTCATCATCTAACATCTGTATTATGTCTTTTAAATATGAATTATTTCCTGCTGTACTTTCATTTTTAGGGTCACGCAAAGCAGGTATTACTTTGATTTGAGGAAGTATTTTTTTTAAATCTGCTTCTTTTAATTCTTCATCATTTTTATTGTAATATTTTTTACTGATACTACTGCCTTTTTTAGCGACCATTTTTATATAGAGTTCTTCGTTATCTATTCCATATTTTTCTATCGTTGTATTTAACTCCTTAGTTTTAATTTCTATTAATTTCTCTTTCTGTTTCTCATACTTTTTTAAGTTAGCATCTGTATTTTCTTTAATGTATAAATCATATGCCTCCTTTATCTTTTCATTTTGTTTGTCTATTTTATCTTTGTAAATATTTGCCTCTAAATAGGACTCATCAACATTTTTAAACCATAATTCTATTACTATATCATCCTTAGTTCCTTTATGAAAATCTTCGCCTGAAATACCTTTTTTACTGGTGGGAAAAAATGCTTGTATTGAATCTAAAATTGCTGATTTCCCCGTATTATTTTGACCTATAAAAGCAAAAATATCTTCTTTTAAATCAATATCTCCTGAATCTAAAAAAGATTTGTAATTTTTAATATGCAATTTACTTATGTACATACTTATCCCCCTTTACCCCTTAAGATACAACTTGTTATAATTCATTATTTTACTTAAAGTATATTCCATATTCCTATATATTTCAACAAAACCTGTCAACAAAACAGGTTTTTTGTGGATAATATAATTAAAATTTACCCCTATATGGTTTAGTTTTCACACAATAAGGGCTTAAAAATTGGGCACAAAACTTTTTATCCCATATTTATCATTGAATTCATACTACTATATAGACTTGAAACAAGCCTCTATCCTTTCCTAAAGTACAACAAAATATAGGAAAGGAAGTTTAGTCATGGATACAAAGGAATATTATTTAGATGCTTTTATCAAGCATTTAGAAGCAAACGATAAATCATCTGGCACAATTGAAACATATGGGAAAAACCTCAAAGACTTTATCAAATACTACATCGGGACATATGAAACGGAGTTTACCCCAAATGATGTTATTATGATGGACCTAAAGGATTACAGGAATTATCTCCCTTAATATAGTCTTATTTTCTTCGTTTATCTTCACTTTTCACAGTATTTCATTTTGATTTGTTTAAGCTTT
>JAPXKQ010000186.1:0-4300 GCA_033809995.1 Tissierellaceae bacterium | reverse complement strand
TTATAAATGAGTCTGGTATGTATGCCCTTATATTTGGAAGTAAGCTAGACAGTGCCATAAGGTTTAAGAATTGGGTAACAAGTGAGGTTCTTCCTTCAATTAGAAAATATGGAGGCTATTTTACTGGCCAAGAAAAAATGAATGACCAGGAACTTCTAGCCAAAGGCTATCTAGTAGCCTTGAAGCAAATAGAAGCAAGGACAGAAGAATTAGAAGGTCTTATTCCTAAGGGAGAATTCTTTGATAAGTTTATAGATCTAGGTGACTGTATCTGCCTTAGAGATACTGCAAAAGAATTAGGACTTTCACAAAATAGATTTATAAATATATTAATTGATAGGGGATACCTTTATAGAAATCAAAAGGGAAAATTAAGATTTTACTCAACGGCAGCTAATTACTTTAAATTAAAAGATTATATCAATAAATATAATGGGGAACCTGGAGTCTATACAGTAGTAAGACCTGAAGGAAGAGCATATTTTTTCTCATTACTTAAGGAAATGGGAGAAATTTAAGGAAGTAGGTGATTTTGATGTTAATGTTAAATGAAAAAAGTTGTATTGACTGTGATGAGTTTGAATTTGAGAAACATAGTGAAGAGATAGAAGAACTAATGGAAAAGCTAATAAAGCTAGAAGATTATGATTGTGTAGTCCTTCATAAGTATATAGATTTGGGCCATAAGGACAAAGAAATGAAGGTTATAGATTCAAACTTATGGGACATATATGAGTTGGTTGAATATGCGGATTTTAAAAATGGTGTGGATATTCTTATTGATGATGAAGGATTCTTAAACTTATCAGTTTATGGCCAGACCTACAGAATGGATGGAAATGATTATTTTATCAATCCTATTTTTAAGATTATCCCCCGAGATAAAGACTGGAACTTTCTTGATATATCTGGTTTTTTACTGGAGGGAAAAGAAGTAAAATTTTCAGAAAAGCAGTTAGATAGGAAAAAGAAATCAACAATTGAACTCCTAAATGAATACAAAGGAAAGGTAGATAAAATTAATCCTATAAATAAGGAGAAAAAGCAAAGAGATATGGGTGAGGAAAGATAAGAAACTCCCAGCTAAGGAGGTGAGGATTTGAGTGTAGTAGAAGGGATTAAAAAGGATATAAAAGAATTATTTAAAGTGCAAGATAAGAGGGCTTTTCTTAAGAAAAACATACCTTATCTTGCATTTTTCTATTTAGGGGATATTTTCTCTCACCATGTAAATTCATATGTAGGAGGTGATTTAATAGACCGTTTGTTTCAGGCGGTCCTGGAAATAGAAACAATTAGATTATATCCTAGCCTAGACCCCAAGGACTTACTTGCAGGGTTTGTCCTAGCTATATTGATTAAGTTAATTATCTATAGCAAGGGTAAAAATGCTAAAAAATTTAGAAAGGGTGAGGAATATGGTTCAGCAAGATGGGGTAATTCAAAAGACATTGCCCCATATGTAGATGAGGATTTTAAGAATAACCTACTTCTAACGCAGACTGAAAGAATTACCATGAATAGTAGGCCAAAAAATCCTAAGTATGCTAGAAATAAAAATGTTCTTGTAATAGGGGGATCAGGTTCAGGAAAAACTAGATTCTTTGTAAAGCCAAATCTTATGCAGCTTCATTCAAGTTATGTAGTAACAGACCCTAAAGGAAGTCTACTTCATGAGTGTGGCAAGATGCTAGAAAAGAATGGTTATGAGATAAAAACTCTAAATACCATTAACTTTAAAAAGAGTATGAAATACAATCCCTTTGCCTACCTTAGAAGTGAAAAAGATATTCTAAAATTGGTCCAGACTATTATAGCTAATACAAAAGGAGAGGGGGAAAAGGCGGGAGAAGATTTTTGGGTGAAAGCTGAAAGACTTTACTATACAGCCTTAATTGGCTATATCTTTTATGAAACACCCAAAGAAGAACAAAACTTTACAACCCTACTGGCCATGATAGATGCTAGTGAGGTTAGGGAGGAGGATGAGAATTTTAAAAATGCAGTAGATTATATGTTTGAAGCCTTAGAAGAAAAGAATCCAGACCATTTTGCAGTTAAGCAATATCGTAAATATAAGCTAGCTGCTGGGAAGACTGCAAAATCTATTTTAATATCCTGTGGTGCAAGGCTAGCCCCCTTTGACATTAAGGAACTTAGGGATTTAATGAGTGAGGATGAGATGGAGTTAGACACTTTAGGAGATAGAAAAACTGCTCTTTTTGTTATTATTTCAGATACAGATGATACATTTAACTTTGTTGTATCACTTATGTATTCTCAGATGTTTAACCTACTCTGTGATAAGGCTGATGATGTATATGGCGGAAGACTGCCTATCCATGTTAGGTGTCTTCTAGATGAGTTTGCCAATATAGGCTTGATTCCTAAATTTGAAAAACTTATAGCTACAATAAGATCAAGGGAGATAAGTGCTTGCATTGTATTGCAGGCCCAATCCCAACTAAAGGCAATTTACAAGGATAATGCAGATACCATAATAGGAAACTGTGATACAACCTTATTTTTAGGAGGAAAGGAGAATGGTACTTTAAAAGAGATTTCAGAAACATTAGGCAAGGAAACTATTGACCTATTTAACACATCGGAAACAAGAAGTAATCAAAAGTCCTTTGGCCTTAACTATCAGAAGACAGGTAAGGAGCTTATGACCAAGGATGAACTTTTTGTAATGGATGGAAGCAAGTGTATTATGCAGCTTAGGGGTGTAAGACCCTTCCTATCAGATAAGTTTGATATTACAAAACATAAAAATTACAAGCTTCTAGAAGATTATGATGATAAGAACTTCTTCGATATTGAAGAATACATGAAAAGAAAAGGTAAGGCAAGGCTAGGTAAGGAGTCAATAATAACAAGACTGTAGGTGATTATATGATGATAAGGGTAAGAAGTCCAACTAAATAAAATACTAGTTCAATATTAGCGATTGGATAAGAAATAAGTCCAGTCGCTTTTTTTATTTAAAAAAGAAAATAGGAGGTAGAGATTAAGGAATGGCAGATTTTAAAGAAAGAGATATGAAAAATGTAACAGCTAATCTAGTAGGGGAGGTAAAAACAGCCTCTTTTGACTGGGATGGCGAAACCATAAATGTAACTAACTTTTCCCTAGTGGAGAAAAGAAATGGCAGAAGATATTACACAAATTGTTCAGCCTATGGAGAATGGTCTGAGCTAGCTAAGGAATTAAAGCCAGGAGACCTTGTCCATGTCTTTGGATATATCAAAGAAAGAAGAAACAATGACAAGTCATATAAGAATTTTATAGTAAAACATATGAATAAAATAGAAAAAGAAAATAAGGAGGAAAAATAATATGGCATTTTTTACAGAGGGAATATCAGTATTACAAACTTTAGTTACAGCAATTGGTGCAGGTTTAGGAGCATGGGGAGTAATTAACCTTATGGAGGGCTATGGGAATGATAACCCTGGAGCAAAGTCACAAGGAATCAAGCAATTAATGGCAGGTGGAGGCATTGTTCTAATTGGGATTAAGCTTATACCATTACTTGCAAATACACTTAATTAAGAAAGAGGTAGATAAAATATGTTTGGACTTTTCGACAAGATAACTGAATTTTTTCAGGAAATTTTTATCGGAATTATCCAAGCAAACCTTGAAGCAATGTTCTTAGATATAAATGAGAATGTAAGTCTTGTAGCTACAGAAGTCGGAAAAACACCAAGTGGCTGGAATGCAGAAGTATTTAGCTTTGTGAAGAATATTAACGACACTGTAGTTATTCCCATAGCGGGAATTATCATAACCGCCGTCTTGTGCATAGAACTTATAAACATGGTCATGGAGAAAAACAATATGCACTCTGATACAGATACATTTGACTTCTTTAAATACATTATCAAGATGTGGATAGCAGTATGGTTTGTAAGTAATGCTTTCACTTTTTCGATGGCAGTATTTGATGTATCGCAGAATTTAGTATCTAAGGCGGCGGGAGTGGTAAATACAAGTGCATCCCTTGATGCTATGGATGTGGCCGCAATGGTAGAACATCTAAAGGATGAGAGTTTATGGAATCTGATACTGATAGCTATGGATACTTCACTAGTGAAGCTTTCAATCCAGGTGGTATCAATCATAGTTACTGTAATAACTTACGGAAGAATGATTGAAATTTGCTTGTACAGCTCAGTATCAGCCATTCCTTTTGCAACTATGGGAAACAAGGAATGGGGTCAGATTGGAAGTAATTATATTAAGGGATTATTTGCACTTGGACTTCAAGGATTGCTCTTAATGATATGCCTTGGAA
>JAPXKQ010000185.1:3081-4322 GCA_033809995.1 Tissierellaceae bacterium | reverse complement strand
ACTATCTTTCTGATTCTGGATTTGAGGTCTCTATCATAAACCCCATCCAATTTGATTCTATCAAAAATATTGGAATAAGGAAAGTAAAAAATGATAAATTTGATGCCCATAAGATTGCATTGCTTTACAGATTTTCTTTTATTAAGACTACGGTTGTGCCTGATGATGTTATTGACTGCCTTAAAAGCCTTTGTCGCCAATATTACAAGTTGGGTGATGAACTTACTACTTACAAGAATAGGCTTATTGGCATTATTGATCAAGTAATGCTAAACTTTACAGATGTCTTCCAAAATGTATATTCAAAGACCGCCTTAGCAGTGCTTGATAGGTATCCTTCGCCTAAGCAAATTCTAAAGGCTAATAAGAAAACATTAATATCACTTATTGAAAAAACTTCTAAAAAGGGTTTAGCATGGTCTACTGAAAAATATGAACTTTTAGTTTTAAAGGCTAAGGAATTTAAAGATTTAAGCATCAGTAATCCTGGAAATTTAGCCATTCTCAAAGTTAATATTTCCATGGTAAGAACCTTACAAGAGGCCCAAAAAAACATACTTGATGCAATTAATGAAATCATTTTAGCGGATTCTTTAAAAGATGACCCTGTATTGGCACCTATTATTAATCTACTATGCAGTATTCCTGGTATCGGGGTACTAACTGCTGCCACGATACTTGCTGAGGTTGGTGATTTTTCTGCATTTTCTAGCCCCAATAAACTTGTAGCTTTCTTTGGAATTGACCCCTCTGTTAATCAATCGGGTGAATTCACTGGAACTCGTAACAAAATGTCCAAAAGGGGCTCTAGATTGCTTCGTAGAGTCATTTTTACAACTGCTTTGGCCAATGTTCGAAGTAAAAGAAATGGTGATAAAACTAATCCAGTGCTCTATGAGTTCTATCAAAAAAAGTGTATAAACAAGCCCAAAAAGGTTGCATTAGGTGCTGTAATGCGAAAGTTAGTAAATATTATATTCGCAGTCATGAGAGATAAAAAGCCTTTTGAGCTAAGAACCCCAGAGGAGCATAAGGAACTACTGCTTAATAGGTCTTTAGTAGCCTAATGATTTGTATTTAATGTTTAGTTTTCAAAGAACAATTTGAAATAATAGTTTCGTTTTTTAAACCAATAATTATTGGTTTATTAGGTGTGCTTTTTTTATTATTAGTTTTTTAAAAAATATTTAATATTATTTTGCTAAAATCTATTGACTTTAATTAGCTGGTCTCTCTTTTAT
>JAPXKQ010000185.1:0-3071 GCA_033809995.1 Tissierellaceae bacterium | reverse complement strand
GTCTTTTATTATCCACCTATGATGACTTTCAAATCATATTTCTCCATATATTCTCTAACTTCCTGTATTTTCTCTTCCTTTGGTGGTTTTAAATCTATTAATTTATATTCTAAGCCTAAAGCTTCATATTTGCTACTACCATATTGATGAAAGGGTAGAATATGGACTTCCTTTATATTATTTTTCACTATAAAATCTATGATATCATCAATATTTTGTTTTTCCATAGTAAAGCCAGGTATTAAGGGTACTCTTGGGATTACTTTTTTGTTTTTTTGTACTAGATTTACAAAGTTTTCTTTAACTACATCCATATCTACATTCAATATGGATTTTGCTTTTTCTTTGTCCATGATCTTCAAGTCGAATAGTATTAGATCCAAATAGTTAGCCGCCTTATCCAGAGTATCAATAGAACCAAATCCACTGGTTTCCATAGCCGTGTGTATATTTTCATCCTTTAGGGCTTTAAGAAGGCTTATCAGGAAATGGCCATGGCTTAGGGGTTCGCCACCGGATATAGTGACTCCACCATCAGTGGTTTCATAGAATACTTTGTCTTTTTTCACTTCCTCTACTATTTCTTCGATGGTCATTTTATCTCCTATATAGGATTTAGCATTGGTAGGGCAAAGATCTGTTTCTATATCACAATTAAATATATCTTTAGTATTACAGTTTATGCAAAGTTTCTGTCGCCTAAAAATCTCCCTTTCAAAACTTTGGGATTCTGGATTAGAACACCAAGGGCATCTAAGGGGACAACCCTTTAGAAATATAATAGTCCTTATACCTTCTCCATCATTTAGCGAATATCTTTGTATATTGAATACTAGGTTTTCTTTCATATTATCACCTACAATGTATGTTCAGTTCTGTTGATGATGTCGTTTTGGATATCCTCATTTAAATCCACGAAAATAGCACTGTATCCAGCTACTCTAATTACCAGGTCCTTATAGTTTTCAGGATTCTTTTGGGCTTGGCGCAATAGATCAGCAGATACGATATTGAATTGAACATGTTGAACCTTTAATTTTACAAAGGCCTTTATATATCCAATAAACTTTTTCAAGCCTTCACGAGTTTCTAGAGATGAAGGGTTAAATTTTACATTTAACAGGCTTCCATTGGTGGTCAATCTATTCTCTAGCTTACTTACGGTTTTTAATACGGCAGTAGGGCCTTCTTGATCTCTTCCCACCATAGGTGATAGTCCACCGTCGGCTAGTTGTTCCTTGGCTAGCCTTCCATCAGGGGTAGCGCCAACTTGTTCCCCTAAGGGTATGTGGGCAGAAACCGTATAGGATCCTGGTTGGAAGAAGCCTTCCCTGATATTTTTATATTTTTCTACTTCTTCACAGTAGAAGCTTAAGATTTCCCTACCTAATAGATCCACTTGGTCCACATCATTACCATATTTAGGATATTTATTAATAAAGGTCTGTCTTAGAAATTCGTTGTTTTCATAGTTGTTATCTAATATATCTACTAATTCTTCTATAGTGAGCTTTTCTTCTTCAAATACCGCCTTTTTTAATACATATAGGGAATCGCTAAGATTAGCGGTGCCAATTCCTTGAACACCAGAGAAATTATATTTTGCTCCTCCATTGGAAACATCTACTCCCTTTTCTAAACATCCATGGATAAAGGTAGACAACAAGGGGGTAGGGGCAAAGTCAGCATGGGCTTTGTCTACTATATTGGATCCTTCTACCATCTTCACTATATAATTGGATATGTTTTCTTTAAGTATTTCCATAAATTCATCAAAACTTCTTACATCTTGATAGTTTCTTTTTAAAGTAAGCTCAAACACCCTCAATAGATTAAATAGGGCAATATCATGTAATCCATAGGTTTTACCTGGAATAGACAACTCTACACACCCTACTACAGCATAGTCTCGAGCATCTTCTAGGGATACACCTCTATTTATAAATCCAGGGATTATTATATCGTCATTAAATAGCTGAGGCATGCCTGTGCCTAGTTTGATGGTTTTTGCTACTTTTTGTAAATAATATTCATTGGAGTTTTCATGAACCCTGGCCCCTAAATTAGGTTGAGGCAATTTAATTTCCTTATAGGTATCTAATATCAATAGGGATAGTTCATTGGTAGCATCTTTCCCATACCTATCTACCCCACCTAATATGATGGTATATCCTGTAGGAAATCCTGCGAAGTATTTGGCACTGTCTGCACTTCTCAATAGGACTACTTCGTTCATCTTAATCCATAGGCATTTTAATATTTCTTCCATAAAGCCTAAATCCATTCCTTTGTCTATAGATTTTTTGAATATGGGATACATGTACTGGTCAAAGCGTCCTGAAGATATGGAGCTGGCATTGGATTCATATTGCAAACATATATTGACTAACCAAAATAGCTGAACTGCTTCGTGGAAATTTCTTGGAGCTCTTTCAGCTATATTTCCACAGACTTTAGCTATTAGCTCTAGTTCTTCTTTTCTAGTACTATCTATTTCCTGCAGTGCCATCTCTAAGGCTAGTCTTTCATATCTTCTAATATGGTTTTGGGTGGCCTTTAGGGTTATTAGATTGGCTTGTAGAAACAGATTGTCTGGTTCTTTTTCTAGCTTGTTTTTTACAAAGTCTACTTTAGCCTGTAGGCCTTCTTCTATTAGGGCCTCAAAGTCTGGGATTATATGGCCTTGGCCCTTGTCGGTTTGGTTTAGTTTTATGATTCCCAAATCCATTCCTTCCTTTACATCTTCAGGTATCTTTTCATCTACATAATCCTTTAGAGAATTCCCTTTCCAATAGGGATATAGTTTGTCCCTATAGATAGCCTTGTCTTTTTCAGATATATAAAAGGGGTCCTGAGGTCTATTATGAATAGTATCTATTTCCTCTAAAAACCAATAGGGAGACATTTCCGGAGACAATATTCCAGAGCGAGGTTTAGTAACCCTACTTCCTACAATTAGTTCATCATCACCTATATGGATTTCAATTTTATTTAATATATTTTCCGTTGCTCGAGCTCTTTTGATTATTACCGGCTCATCTTTATATTTTTCATAGGCTTCAGTATATAAT
>JAPXKQ010000184.1:0-4335 GCA_033809995.1 Tissierellaceae bacterium | reverse complement strand
TTTCTATAATCATCATAGAACTCATATTGAAAATTTCCAGTTGATACAACAAAAACAATATCGTATTTATTTTGCAACTCGTCTAAAACACAAGCCCAAGCCTTTGGTTTACCACCATTAAATATATAATTACTATCACCTTGTGACAAATTATATATTCTACAGCCATAATTATTATAGAAATATTCTACTATTTCTTTCATTTGATTTGGAATTAGTTTTTCATAGAAATTCGCATATTTGCTGTATGTCATCTTAAGATAAGGTTGTTGCTCTTTTGGAAAATATGATAATAATTCTTCAAAGGTAATTTCTTTATCGCAAAATAGCATTATTGCATCATTTATATTCGAAGGCAAATCTCCCAATTGACTTTCTATTTCCTTAATCCATAGATCTAATGTGTCGGTATACCTACCATCGTGTATCTTAGCATTGAAGAGAAAAACTTCTGGAACAAAATCATCATTGTGTTGAAAGTCTCCAAATTCGCAAATTGAAGCAACTGCTGTTCCGTGTCCATCATAGTCATTCGAATTATCTTTATAATCATCAGAACAATAAAATGTCTTAGAATCACCAATTACTCCTCTTAATAATGGATGCTGCATAAAAATGCCACTATCAATAACACATATAGAACTTGATTTACCTGGTTTCAAGTTTCTAGTGTCAAAGTTTATATCATCTATAGACATTTCTTTTATTTCTTTAATCTTTTGATATTGAATACAAAACTTTGGTATATTTTCTATTTTATAAATTAGAGGGTGCTCTAATATATTGTCTAATATGTCATTATTTAGTTGAACCCTTGCTATTACAACGGATTCCCCAACATAAGTATCGCAAACCCTTGCCCCTTTTTCAGAAATAAAACTTTTAAACTCTCCCATTTTTTCTTTGGACTTGTCTAATGTATCAAAAACCCATAAATAACAATCTATGTAGTCTCCGTCATTAAAATCTTCAAATATAACATTATCGCCTATTCTATCTTCCCTTGACCATCCACTTATACTTTTTATAATAGAAAACAAATCTTCATGTTGTATTTTAGTTTTAGCAATTATTCCATTCTTATAATTTTCTAATGCCTCCATAAAATTAGCGAGTCTCAAGTCATCTGAAAATAATACTTGTAACTCTTTCGTTTCTTTGTTTATAATCCTAACACCAAAATATTCTAACTTCTCTTCATCTTTTTCTTGTAAAGTATATCCTGGTTCTAATTCCAATTTCATTACTAAGTAAGGCTGAAATTCAAACTTTTCACTTTTCTCCAAGGTGCTTTTAATTTGAGCACCTAATGAGTCTTTAAGAAAGTCTGCCTGTTCAACATTAGATTTTACAGGTGGTGGAGCCCCATATCCACGTTTCTTTTTTCTTTCCCTATCCTCAATATTTATTTTACTAAATCTAATGTGTTCCATTTTTCACCCCCCTAATATAGCAAATAACAAACAATTACCCCATCGACTTTTTCATTAATTCCCTTCTATCTTTTTCTTTTAAGATTATTTTTTCAAATAATGAGTCATTAATTGTATTCAAACCATTTAACACCATCTTTTTGATAGCCTCATAACATATTCTTTCTATATCGGCATATGATAATCCAACTAAATTATTTATATGAGATTCGACATTCAACTCTTTATGAGAATAATTTCTTAATTTCAATCTAATAAATTTCTCTATATCATCCTTTTTAGGCATATCAAAATATATGATTTCATCAAATCTTCTCCAAAGTGCTTTGTCAATTATAGTTTCGTAGTTAGTTGCAGCGACAACCATAGTGTTTCTAGGAAAATTATCTAATAACTGCAAGAAACTATTTACCACTCTTTTTAATTCTCCGTGTTCTGATTCGATTGATCTACTTTTACCTATTGAATCAAATTCATCGAAAAATAATACCCATTCTCCATCTTTAGCAAAATCAAATACCTTTCTTAAGTTTGTTGCTGTTTCACCTAAATATGATGATATAACACTATCGAATCTAGTATATAACAGCGGCAATTGCAGTTCATTTGCTATTGACTCTGCAGTAACAGTTTTACCACATCCTGGTGGTCCACAAAATAAAACCTTTGTCTTTGGATTTAATTTGTATGTCTGAAGTATTTCTTTTTGTTCAAATTCTAAAATTATATCTTCAATCTTCTCCTTATTATCTGGAGTGAGAATAATATCGTCTAACAAAACTTTAGAAAACTTCATTTCTAGAAGTTGAAAGCCTGTTTCTTTATCTGTGGGCAATTGTCTGCTATTTATATTTCTGCTTTTGCTTATTGATAAAGTATAATTATCATCAAATAAGATTCTAGATAATTTGTCGGCAAGTAAGTAATGATTTTTTTTCTTTTCATCCTCTATAATGTCATACGCTACTTTAGAAAACTCAACTTGATTATTTTCCTTAAAAGCCTTAAATAACCTTGATAGATTTTCTCCTGATGCCAATATCCTCACCCCTTTCTTAGAATACGCAGTAATTAAAACTAGTAATCTTCAATATCATTATGCCATCTTCTTACAAATATATAACCACATAGCCACCTTATTAAGCGGATATCAATGGTTATTCTGCAATCAATTACACATATGTTTTTCTGCTTTTAATATCTATCTAGACATTTACTTCGATAAGGTCCTTAACTACCATATTTTTAATATCGACTTAATCTTTCTAAATATTATATAATATATAGTTATATTTTTCTATAGAATAAAAAAAGACTATGCTTTAAGCATATGAGACTTCTACCTAATTTCATAATTATTCATTCAAATGTATCAGGGGATTGTATCTTGTAATGTTTTAATAAAATCATCAAACTTCATAACGTCGTAACCATTTTTATCCATCCTCTCGTAAAGATCATCATCATTAGTTATTAAAGTGCATCCTTCATAGACAGCAGTATCTGCAATTGCAGCATCTTCAACATTGCTTTTGTTCTTATTAAGTATTTTATTAAAAACCTCACCTTCTCCAAGTCTAGCATAACCAAGACGAGCCCATCCTAAAACAAAAACTGATAATGGTACTAGACGTGCCCTTAAATCAGCCAGCATTAAAAAATTTCTTTTTCTTATATCTATCTTGTGATCGGGTATACCACACAATTCATCTATTTGAATTGTAGTAACAAAGTATTCATACTGTGTCGTTGAATCACGTATCAAGTCAATGAATTCCGGTAGTTTATCGAAAACATTTGTATCAAACATTATTTTTTTCACACAGAACACTCCCTCCAAATATACTTATGACAATATCATTGGGAATTTATCTATATAAATTCAATTTTTAACTCTACTGAAATCTACCTACATTATATTTAGTGTAGTAATATAGTATCTCAAATAAAGTTATGAGAAAATTCGAACACTTATTATGGCACAGGTTGTCTTCCTAACTGATTTTCTAAATCTAGTAACAAATTAATTACTTCTTCTGAAATCGAATTAGGTTCATCTTCTATAATCTCATTAATTCTGCTCAAAGTTTTGCTAATAATGATTAAATTCTCTCTCGTAATATTTTCACTTTCAATTATGTCCTCAATATCCTTTTGGATGCTTATCATATATTGCTTATCAGTAGAAACTTCATCCTCTAAAGCAGAAATTCTATTGTTAATAACCTCTAATTCATTTTTAAATACAGACACATCGTCCTGGCTGTTAAACCCAAATCCTATGGTTATTGAAGAGATAATGAAAAATACAATCAATAATAATAATGATACAATAATGCACTTGTAACTAGTAGCCATTAAGTTATTTCTTTTTAAATTATTTAGAAAGTTATATTCAATATTATCTGCTATTTGTGTTTTCTTTTCCTCTTCAGATAACAGGTAATCTTCTGGGTACATTACTGCAACGGAATTTACTTCACTTATGCAATATAGTGAAAGCAGGCCTGCTACTACCATATACAAAAGGCTTAAAAATCCTATTGTTAATAAGAGAATCATCACAAAAACCGGGTTCCCATTTATATCCTGAAGAAATTTTAAAATGTTAGCAATAAGTGTAGTAGATATAGTAATAGCAATTAGGGTTGATTTTGCCTTATCTTCAAGCGTTTTTTTCTTTTCAATGGTATCATTTAATGTATCTAATAAAACTTTATCCTCTATGTTTAGATTGTTACTAGCATATTCATAAGTATAAGGATCTTCTTCCGTTGATTTGTTCAATCTATAAATTTTTTTATTAATTGTTCTAGATGCTTTTAATAGTTTAGGGAACGGGAATATTATATTATTAAAAATATTTTGTAAAAAAGCCATATTTTTATCCCCTTTATTATAC
>JAPXKQ010000183.1:0-4379 GCA_033809995.1 Tissierellaceae bacterium | reverse complement strand
ATCTTTTTACTGCCTTTAATTGTAACAATTTTGTAATATGAAAATTGGAGCATAAGGGAGTATAACGGAGTATAAGCGAGATATTTTCAATGAAATTTGCAATAAAATGGATATTTTATTCAAAGGTGAGTTGTATGAATATACTTGTTGCTCATATGATGGGAGATTATTTCTTCCAGAATACATATATGACAATAAACAAAACTAGAAATACTTTAGTTTGTTTACTTCATAGTATAATTTATACTTTATATGTAATGCTCATATGTCAATGGTTTGATTGGCGACTATTAGTAGTTTTAGGAACTCATTTCATTATGGATAGATTTAGAATTGCGAAGTATTGGCGTAGATTTTTTAGCAAGGATGAAGATGCTCCTTGGATAATAACTGCTGACAATTCTATACATTTACTTATATTATGGTTGTTAAGTTTAATTCAAATGTAGGTTCAATAGAAAGGAGAAAAATATGAAATTAGACGAAGTATTACGCCAATCTGTAATTGATAACTCTGAGAAAATAAAAATATACATATGTGAAAGTATTGAGTGCCCACAAGACGTAGGCTATGATTGTGAAACTTGCATTGCAAAAGCCTTAAAAATTTTAACGGAAGGTGAATCGGATGAGTGAAATTATATATGCTTGTTTGAATTGCAGAGAAGAATTCACATCTTTTGAAGTTGATAACTTAATCAGAAAGTTAGATCAGACTGAAGTAGTCTGCCCTATTTGTAATGGTTACATTATTAATCCTAAAGGTGAATCTTGTGTAAAAGGAGTGTGCTTATGAGTAGTTGTCTTTATACAGTTTATGAAATTACCCATAAATTAAATTACATTAATAAAGATTACATAAAGGTACTACAGGCTAATGCTGTAGAGTTTGCTAGACAGGGGTTGTTTAGATGTAGACTTGATTTTACTGAAGGTAAAAATAATACTATAATTGAGGTATATGATTGGGATAAGTTAATTTGCGCAATAGAAGATTATATTTGTGCTAGGAAGCCTAATTAGAATTGAAGGAGAATAATATGGAATTTACATTTACATGCGAACAATTAGTTGATAGTTTTACTAAGAGGTATATAGAAGATATAGGCAATCAAACTTATTCTGAAGTATTTGCGATATTTGATTTGATTATGAAAGAGTATAAAGAAGCTAATAAATGTCCCATATGTACTGATGGCGATGGGCTCTATAAATACAACCAAATCAGAATAACTTGTGGAAATAGAATTTTTTATGTTGGTAATGATGTTATTTCTTTTGCTATAAAGGCAAATTATTGTCCTATATGTGGTAAAAATATAGGGGAAGAAGATTAATATAAAATTGTGATTTGAATTGAAATGGAGAAGTGGTACATCTTGAACAAAAGACAAATAAAAAAGAAATGGAAAAAGGAAACTCCAGAAGAGTTTCAAGTTTGCCAGTATTGCGGGGAAAAACTTAACTGCTTTAATAAATATAGTATGAGATGGGGAACTTGCAATTCTACTTGCTATGGAAGATTAGTAGGTGCTGAAGGATATTGTTAAAATCCCGATTTGATATAAATATAAAAATTATATGGGAGGGTTAATTATCGATTTAGGTTATAAACTATACAACTGTGATAATTTAGAGTTATTAAAAACATTATCTGATGGTTGTATTGACTTAATTTATTGCGATATTCTATATGGTACTGGTAGAAATTTTGGTGACTATCAGGACTTAAAGCCTGAGCGTCAGGCTATTGAAAACCACTATATTCCTCGACTTCAAGAAATGCACAGAGTATTAAAAGATACAGGAAGCATATACATTCATTGTGATTGGAGAATTAATCATTGGATTAGATTGATTATGGACGACATATTTGGCTACGATAATTTTAGAAATGAAATAATATGGAAATATGGTCTAGGTGGAAGTAGCAATAAACAATTTGCAAAAAAGCATGACAATATTTTATTCTATAGTAAAGCCAATACATATATATTTAATTTACAATATGAAAAAGCAACCAGTAACAAAATGAAGGGTCAAATGAAAAAAATGACTGATGTATGGGACATTCCTAATATAAACAATATGGCGAAAGAAAGAGTGAATTACTCTACTCAAAAACCAAAAAGACTATTGGAAAGTATAATTAATGCCAGTAGCAATAAAGGGGATATTATTGCTGATTTTTACATGGGATCAGGAACTACAGGTGAAGTAGCATTAGAATTAGGCAGAAGATTTATAGGGTGTGACATTAGTGAAAAAGCATGTCAAATTACCAAAGAGAGAATAGAAAAATATAAAAATAAACAGCTTGACTAAATGCTAATATAATGTTATAATCACATTAGTGAGATAAACAAATACAAACACTAAAAGTTAAGCTGATAAAATGCAAGTTCATATCACAAACTTGCAGAATAGTGGGTAAAACCCACACAATAGACAGTAATATGCGATATTGGCATGATAAACTTGCATAAAATTACGATAAAAGACGTGTTTGGTAGAAAGTGAGGGATAACGATAAAAACATTCTTAGTTCAAACAGTAAATGGAGAAATAGTACACGATTTTGCATTTACTTTAATAGAAGCCGTTAAATATCACAATTGGTTTTATAATCAGAAACAATATGATTATGTATTTTCAGAAAACTATATTATTCATGATATTACCGATATTATACCTATCGGTTCAGTCGAATTTGTATTAGAGTTTCTAAAAAGATGTTACAACATCAATAGTGTGAAACCACTAAACATTCCAGTGGAATTGCAAAAATCAGAATATTTGAAAAGAGCATATAATATAAAACAAACCACTTTTCCAAAAGTGTTTATAAAGTCAAAAGACAAGATTAAAGGGTATACTGGCATTGTCCCAACAGATAGTATACCTGAAGGAAATTACATAATATCAGAAATAATCGATATTGATTCTGAGTGGAGAACATTTGTTTATAATGGAGATATGGTAGGATTGCAATATTACTCTGGCGATTTCACTGTATTTCCAAATGTTCTCACTATAAAAGACATGATAAACGATTATAAATCTGCCCCTAAAGCATACACTCTTGACGTAGGAGTTAATAAGAATGGGACATTTATAATAGAGTGCCACGACTTCTTTAGTTGTGGGATGTATGGATTTGCAGATTATAAAGTTATACCTGCTATGTTTATAGCAACGTGGAACAAGTTGATATCAAAGTAAGATTTCATATGAAAGGAGTAAAATAAAACTATGAAGTTCGAGATAGTTGACAAACTGCAAACATTCAAGGATTTCCTTGATGGTAAAGTTACTAATGATGAAATTGAAGTTGTTAATTTTGAAGTTGGTGAAGTGTGGGATATGCTTGAGTTAATGGCTTCTGATGTTAGGAATGAGAAAATAATATTTGTAAGAGTTAGTGAATAAATTGACAATTTCATTTAAATTTCAATCATTAAAAATAATAATATAATTTAATAAAAAAGAAAGGGTGTAAGCATATAATAAAATACGAGTTAATAAATTATTGTGAAAATGATAAATTTGCCAAAAAAGCATATAGTCTTATTCATAATGAACCAGAAAGTAAAAACTTAGGAGATATTACTTTAGTTAATGAAAAAGAAATTGCTGACTTCAATTGGATGGTTGGGGGATCGCCATGCCAGGACTTCTCAGTTGCTGGTAAAGGCAAAGGTGCAGTATGGACTTGCAAGGATTGTAAAGACGATGAAGGAAATGATTATCAATATAATCCATTAGAAGTCCATTATACTAAAAGAGATAAATGTCCTAAATGTAATTCAACCAATATAGAAAAAACTCGTTCATCATTGGTGGTAGAGTGGTTGAGAATTCTATTTGAAAAGAAACCTAATGTTGCAATATATGAAAATGTTAAGAATCTAGTAGGGAAGAAACACAAATACTTCTTTGATTTATTTATTAATGAGTTACATGAATACGGCTACAATACATATTGGAAAGTCTTAAATGCTAAAAATTATGGAATACCACAAAATAGAGAAAGAGTTTACCTTATTATAATTAAAAAGGAATTAGACAATGGTAAATTTAAATTCCCTAAAGGTTTTGATAATGGTGTTAGGCTTAAAGATTTATTAGAAAAAGAAGTAGATGAAAAGTATTACATAAGTCAAGAGAAAGTTGATAAACTACTATCTCAAATTAAAGATAATAAATGGTTAAACAAAAATGCAAATTATACACCAACAGAAAATACAGCATCAAATACTTGTAGTGGTGGAGGGTTAGAGCCTAAAATACTTGAAGATTTTTATTCCAACAGAGAAGTTAGAGAGTATGAAGAATATTCACCTACTTTAAGAGCAGACAGGCAAGGTTTAAAGGTATTA
>JAPXKQ010000182.1:0-4398 GCA_033809995.1 Tissierellaceae bacterium | reverse complement strand
CAGTAGCAGTCGATTGTAATGAACAAGCAAAAGAATTTTTAAAGGAAGTAGCAAGTGGAGATGATAAGTTTAAAGATTCAGATACAGACGACCTAGAAGATGTTTTTCAAGACTTAACTGATGAAATAAAAGATAAGATAGAAAAAGAAAAATTAGAAAAAGAGCTTGAAGACCTTAATAATAGGATTGATGAACTAGATAAGGAAAAAGCAGAGCTTGAGAAAGAGTTTGCCAAGGAGAAAGAGCAAGCAGCCAAAGATAAGTGTTAATTATCAAATTTAAATCATAGATATGCTTATGTTTTTATCAAATTAAATAATGTGAGAAGAATCTTAATGCTATTGTAAAGTGAGAGAATTTATCAATTTACAGTAGTATTTTAATTTGGTAGAATTTTAATCAGGGGTGTATCTTGTGCAAATAATATTTGATACCAACTATTCCGCTATAGATTTTTCAAATATGAACAGTGAAATCTTTCCAAGTGCTCCTGATAGGTGTCCTTTCAAAGATTGCTCTATGCCTGTAAAATTAAGGAAACACGGATATTACAAACGGTTTTTCATTAGCAAGTCTTTTTCTGGAATATTGTATGTTCGTAGATACATCTGTCCCATTTGTGGAAGAACTGTTTCCATGTTACCAGTATTTTGCCTTCAGTATTTTCAATACTCGGCTCTTGATATTTTAAATATATTATGTGAATTGTATTTAAGTGGAATACCTCTTAATAGGCTGGTAAAGAAGATTAAACAGGATTTCCCATTCATTGAGCGTAGAACCATAAATTACTACAGAAAGAGAATAATTTTGAATAGAAAGTTAATACAATATGGGTTAAACCTAATATCTCCGGAATTCATCTTTGCAGGAGCAATTCCGGAGAATCAGGACTGGGTCAAGACTTTCCTTGGAATAGTCCTTAGGCTACATCCCCATGTATTCCTCTGTGACTTTTCAAATATAACTGGAAAATCTTTTTTGACCTCTGAATTTATGATAGCATAAAATATTATCCATTTAAAGTCCTTAAATGTTTTTTATCTAACAACACTACCTTCCCAATTGGAGCAGAAATCTTTTAAATATAGAATGATTTTAAGGTGAAATTTGTAATAAAACATAAGGAGGATAAATAAATGGATGATAAGACTAGAAAAGCCATAGCATTAAAGAAGTTTTCAATCATAGGACCTGTACTAAATGGACAGGTTTCTAATAATACGGAGTATTTTAGACAAGTGGCAAGCTCCCCTATCGATATGCCCCATTATGGCCCTAGAAGTTATTCATACAAGACATTAGAATCTTGGCTATGTAATTACAATAAGCACGGTATTGAAGGTCTTGTGAGGGGATATAGAAGTGATAAGGGGAAATCAAGAAAAATTTCTCCAGAGCTTGGAGAAGAAATAGTTAATAGGAGAAAAGAAAATCCAAGAATTCCAATTACACTTCTTTACGAGCAGCTGGTGTCTGAAGGTAAAATTGAACCTAAAAATGTATCAAGACCTACTGTATACAGGTACATTGAAGACTTATCACTGCTTGGTGAATTTAAGACAGATGATGAAAAATCAGAATCTCTAAGATTCTCCCATGAACATGTAGGAGATTTATGGCAAGGTGATGTGATGTATGGGCCATATATTACGATTGGCAAAAAGAAAATACAGACCTATCTTCATATGTTTATCGATGATGCCTCTCGTTATCCAGTATATTCCCAGTTCTATCTATCGCAAAACTTTGAAACCCTAAGACACTCATTTAAAGAAGCAGTTTTAAGACGAGGAATACCAAAGCTCGTGTATACTGATAATGGCAAGATATATCGCTCACAGCAGTTTGAATATATATGTGCATCCTTAGGGTGTACACTACTTCACTCTCAGCCTTTTGTCCCCCAGGGACGTGGCAAAGTTGAGAGAATGTTTCATACAGTTAGAATGAGATTTTTAAGTACTTTAGACCCAAGTACAATAATAGATTTAGATGATCTTAATCAAAGATATTTCAAATGGCTTGAAGATGATTACAAAAGAAAATCTCACAAGGGATTAAATGGATTATCTCCCCATGATGTATTAATGTCACAGATATCTAAACTAAATCTTGTAACAGATATTAATAGAATTAATGAGCATTTTCTTCTTAGAATAACAAGAAAAATTCAGCCAGATGCTACAACTCAGATTCAAAATATACTCTATGAAACTGATTCAAGATTTAGTGGTAAAAGAGTTGAAATACGGTATGAGCCAGAATGGCTAAATGATATAACCAAAGAGCTGCCAATATATGAAGATGGTAAAAGAGTAGGTGAAGCTAAGGTAGTTCGTTTCCACGATAATGCTCATGCAATGAGAAAATTTAAAGGGAACAGAAGGAAAAGTCCTCAAGTTGATGCCACGGATGATTCGGCTATCTCAACAAGTCTAGAGATTAAAAACTCCATATCCTACAGTGAAATGATGGAAGGTGAAGACAATGTTTAGACAACATTTCGAATTAAAATATAATCCATTTGACAAAGAGATACCTACGGATAAACTATTCTCAAGCAGAGATACAAGAGAGCTAGATTCAAGATTAAAATATATGCTGGATAATAGAGGTATCTGCTTAATAGTTGGAGAACCTGGATCTGGTAAATCTACAGGTTTAAGAAAACTTACAGATAACCTTAATAGGTCACTGTATAAACCATGTTATCTGCCTCTAACAACCCTAACGGTAAAGGATTTCTATCAGGCTATGGCCTTGCTTCTAGGTGAAACGCCAGCTTTTAGGAAGATTTTATTGTTTAGGCAAATACAGGATTCTATACAGAATCTATATTATGAACAGCGAATAACACCAGTTATAATAATTGATGAAATTCATATGGCTCCTATGCAGATATTAGATGATCTTAGACTACTCTTTAACTTCAAAATGGACTCGGCAAACCCATTTGTATTAATACTCGCAGGACAACCACAAATTAGAAATAAGTTAGCACTTAATACCTGCTATCCTCTAAGGCAAAGGATATCTATGAGATATTCTATGCAAGGGTTAACTCTAGAAGAAACAGCAGATTATTGTACCAGTAGATTGAAAATAGCAGGCTGTATGAATGAAGTATTTACTCCATCAGCCTTAACTGCTATTCATACCATAACAGGTGGAATCCTAAGATCAATAAATAACATAGCCATAGCTAGCCTAATGTATTCAACCGTTAGAAAGATGCAAGTAGTAAATGAAGAAACAGTATATCAGGCTAATATTGAAACGGGAATTTAAATATTGGTTTCTTGCCTATCTGGAGGATAGGGCTCTGCAGGGATGCAACCTGAGCGCCAAATAGGATTCTATAAAAACATAAAGAATCATAAAAGGGGTATCTATCCTAGATACTTCTTTTATGTTTTTAAAGAACAAATGCGAAAAATCCCGGGGTTTGGGGCAGAGCCCCAAGGTTCTATGTAATACTAGGACAATTTGAAAATCTACTAAATATTTTCTGAATTAATTTGATAATTTAATGCTTTTGAAGTCTTTTATAGATATTATAAAGCAAGAAATTTTACTTGTTTAATTTGAGAATCGACAGTAAATGTCAATATAAGAATGATCAAAAAGTGGAAAATAATTATGTACAAAAAGTGGCCTAAGGCATTTCAGAATCCTTCATCGAATTATTATCTAAATATTGAATTTTAGATTGGATTCTGTAGGATGGACCCTTTATAGATATAATATGGCTATGATGAAGAAGTCTATCTAATATAGCATTAGCAATAGTAGGTGAGCCAAATATATCTGGCCACTTTGAAAAAATAGAGTTCGTAGTAATTATTGTGCAATGCTTTTCATATCTTTTAGCTATTAGCTGAAAGAATAGATTGGAAGCATCTAAATCTATTGGTAAATAGCCTATTTCATCAATTATTAGTATCTTATACTTTGCAAAATGCTTAAGCCTTGTCTCTAGCCTGTTCTCTAAAAGGGCCTTTTTTAGTTGTGCTATTAACTCATGGAAAGAAATAAAATATGTTGAGTATCTATTTCTAGCACACTCTATTCCTATGGCGGTAGCCAAGTGTGTTTTTCCAACACCTGGCGTACCCACAAAGAGAATATTTTCATTGTTTTCTATAAATCTTAAACTAGATAAATCCATCATCTGCTGCTTATTAACTGTAGGTTGAAAGTCAAAATCAAAATCATCTAAGGTCTTTATGAAAGGGAAGCTAGCAACCTTCACACATGCATTCATTGCTCTTTCTTTCTTTGCTTTAATCTCTAATTCACTTAGTTCATATAATGCATCTACAACACTCTTTTCGTTGGAATTTACCATTTCTATATATTGATCAATATTAGATTTCATATTCTTTAATTCCAAGT
>JAPXKQ010000181.1:0-4439 GCA_033809995.1 Tissierellaceae bacterium | reverse complement strand
AAGCGGGTTTCTGAATCTATGATAAACCAAATATAATATTTTTGGCCATTAATTTTTATAACTGTTTCGTCAGCATGCCATTCATCAGAATTAAAATCTAACATTGGTATAAGTTCCAAAGAGAGATCGGATTGACCCCTTAATTTTGGACAAAAACTCACTAATATTTTCAATATCATAGTATTTTATTTTGCCCTTGTCTGATTTTACATTAATATTTATCTTCATCAAGGGTAAAGGCTACGCCCCCGCTAAGGCGGGCCCTTGATTTCAGCTAAATATTAATGTGTAGTTATTTGAGGGCAAAATATCAAAGTTTTACTACTAGTGATTTTGCTGTACCTTCTAAGGTTTTATAATAAAATTCTGTTGGTGAAATGTATCCTAGTGAGCTATGAATTCTAGTTTTATTGTAGAATTTAATATATTCAGATACTGCTTCATAAACCTCAGCGTAACTATTAAATTCGGACTTTGACAAACATTCATCTTCTAATAGTCTATGAAAAGCCTCAATATGGGCATTTTTATTTGGAGTCTTAAATGGTATTTTTTCGTGTTCTAGTTTTAGTTCCTTGCAAGTATCTTGAAATTTATTGCTGATAAATTGTGGACCATTATCTGACCTTATAACTAAGTTAGTTTCTTTATTATAAAGCCCTCGCTTCATCAATGCTCTTTTAAGGGCTATAATTATGTCCTCGGTTTTACAGGATAAACCTATGTGGTACTCTACTACATTTCTATCATATACATCTAAAAAGGAAGCTATATAGAAGAATCTATCTTCACCATGTATATAACCGTATTTAACATCTGTTTCCCACAGGGAGTTTGGCCATGTTATTTCTCTATTTTTAGCTATTTTTCTAGGATGCTTAGCTTTAATTTTTCTTTGAGGCCTTAAGATTTCAAGTTCTTTACATAATCTATATATTTTTTTCTTATTTATGATTAAATTAAATTTTCTCCTTAATAACACAGTTATTTTGTAATAACCATAGTACAATCCCTCTGTTTCTATGATTTCTAATATATATTCTTTTATTTGTTCATCACAAATACTGTCGCCATCTATATTAAAAGAATAACCAGGAATTGGTCTACCACCTTTATTCGTTACAATATCTTCATTTACATCTTCAGATTTAGCTCTTTTTTTAATGTTGTAATAATAGGTAGACCTACTTAAGCCTACAATTTTAAGGACAGTAACTGCGGTATATCCTAGATCAATCCATTTCTTTGCAATAGCTCTTTTCTTCTATTGTGGGTTCGTTTTTTTTAAAAGGTCTCTAAGAATGGCTATTTCTAAATCTTTTTCACCTAGTAATTTTTTCAATTGTTCATTTTCTTCTTCTAAAGATTTAGCATTAATATTATTGGAATAATTAGAACTTGGAATTAATCCATTTTGCTTCTTTGACTCCCTAACCCAGCGAGTAACAGTGCCAGGAACTAAATCGTGTCTTCTTGCAACTAAAGAAGCATTGCCTGTTTCTTCTACTTCCTTAACAATTTGACGCTTAAATTCTTCTGGATACCTTTTACCTTTCCCTTTCAATTTAGACAACCTCCTATTAATTTTTATTTTACTTAATTAGTGTGCGATTGTCCAAATTGGTTAGGGGGCTTAATAGAAAGGTCCATTAGAAGATGCGATACATTCATTATTATGATCAAAAAAGTAGATTGGGCGATTAATAAGGTTATTTAGTGTAAATATAAGTTCATCCAGATCCTTTTCCTCTAATAAGAGATTTGTTATTGCATCATGAACTTTTACTGCATGAGAAAGTTCTTCATTTTTAATATGAAATAAACTATCTAATATAGAGGTAATAACGTCTATATAAGCAACGTTAGGTTGCGGAATTATTAAAGGGAAATCCAGTCTATTGCATAGATTAATTACTGATTTAGAAACAGAAGGAAGATATATTCCAACATGACAAAGTATAAGACCACTTATTTTAGCATTCTTTAACATACGAATAATTTCCAGTTGCTTATCTACATCCTTTACGATTGAATAGAAAGAAGAAATTGATATTTCTCCCTCCTTTAAAAAGGCAGTGTGTTTAGGAATTTCTAAAACACTGACACTAGTGACTACATTAGATAAACCACTATGGCCTGCAATAATATTTGCATCTTTAAGTGGTTCTAATTTCATCATAGATTCAACAGTTAGCTTCATGTTAAACACCCCAAACAAAAAATATTAGCATATAAGAAGAATATTAACTTAACTTTCAATTACTTACATGGACAACATTAATGATATTAATTGATGAATCAATCAGTGGATATATTTCATAATGAACTTGAATACCCCTATGTGGAAAGTTCTATAACTGAGATTACGTCAATGTTAAGTGAATATACTCAATATATTGACGTAATTCTATCTTTTACATTACATTTCTAACATATAGTGTGAACTGCATAGCTTGCAAAAAAATTCTTTTCTAATATAAGAGAAATTTTTATTAGGATATAACTCTATGTGAAATTTAATATGTGCATTTGACTATTATAGGTAGCAAAGTGTAAGCACAAAAACATTTCACAGCAGTTAGTGTAAAATAATTGTAGGAAAAAATACAAAAAAGAATAGCCCCATATGTTATGATAGAAGTGTCAAAAAACAAAAATCATAATAAAGGAGGCTATTCTTATGAATACAATTATACACGAAATTATAGAAAAAATCACTAGAGATTTCAATAATAATATAGAGGATTTGATGTTAAATAGCAGGGATACATCAAGATTCATAATAAATACTAAAAAATCATTGGATGAAATAGGAACAATGATAGTAAAAGAAGCCTTAGAGATGCTAGATGAAATAATAAGAGAATCTAGTAGTAGGAAAAAGGAATATTACATACAAAGAAGAAATGACGAAAAAACTTTAATTACAATATTTGGAGAAGTAAATTATCTAAGGACATATTACAAAAGTAAAAAAGATGGCAGCTATAGATATCTTTCAGATGAACTAGTAGGAATATATCCATATGAAAGAATGGATCTTTCATACGAATCGGAATTAATAAAAGAAGCTATAGAAACATCCTATGAGAAATCAGGTAAAAGAGCCTCAAGTAATGTACAAGTAACAAAACAAACAGTAATGAACACCATAAGAAAGCTAGGAGAAGTAGAAAATGACGAAGCGAAATTGCCAACTAAAAAGAAACAAGTAAAAACAATCTATATAGAAGCAGACGAAGACCATGTAGCATTGCAAAATGGGAAAAATAAAGAAATAAAATTAATCTATGTCCATGAAGGCAAGAAATACAAATCAAAAGGAAGATATGAATTAATAAATAAAAGATACTTTACAGGCTCATTAAAAAATAGTGAAGAATTATGGCTAGAAGTTGCTAATTATCTAGAAGAAGCATATGAAATGGATAAGGTAGAAAAGATATATATCTCAGGAGATGGAGCAAGCTGGATAAAAGAAGGGCTAAACTGGATTAAAGGAAGTAAACACGTACTAGATTACTTTCATTTATCCAAGTATGTAAGAAAAGCAACAGCACATATGCCTCATACAATAGAAGTATTATGGAGCTATATAAATAACCGTAATAAAGACCATGTAAAAGAATTACTAAACTTCATAATAGAAGAAACAGAATCACAGACCAAGAAAGAAGCAGTGAAGGACAGTAAAAGATATATATTAAACCATTGGGACTCAATAATGAGGGGTTATGAGGAAGAATACATAGGTTGTAGTGCAGAAGGTCATATAAGCCATATATTATCCTCTAGATTAAGCTCAAGGCCATTAGGTTGGAGTTTGGTAGGAGCAGATCAAATGGCTCGCTTAAGAGTATATAAAGCAAATGGTGGTGATATATACGAATTACTAAGTAAGAAAAAAGGAGAAAGGCAAAAGGAAAATAGAATAATAGAGTTAGAAAAAAAGGTAGTAAAGAAGAAACTAAGAACAGCATCAGCAGAAACCATAGACAATATACCCTATATAAATGATGGAAGAAGAACTTGGCAACGACAGATACTAAAAGCCATTAGAGGTGCTTAAAAAGAATCAATAGTAGGTAACAAACAAATTTAAATATAGAAAGAGCTATAATGAATAATAAAATAAAATGTTATAGCTTAATTTAGTGACCCCAAAAACAAATAGCTTATAAAAAATTGGTGAAACAAGCAACTATGCACTTTTCATAAAATATGGGGAGATTTAAAAAAAATTTTTCCTACAGTAACTGTCAATAGTCAATGAAAATGTCACATAAGAACATAGAAATTTATTCAGTAAAAATGTCACTTTTAATGATAAAAAAATATATAACCGCATTTATTCCACGGTCCTATTGACATGGGGCCCCTGACCCCTCTGGACACCAAATTTTGCCGGAAATAGTCCTTAAAAATGCAGGTATTTCCGC
>JAPXKQ010000180.1:0-4463 GCA_033809995.1 Tissierellaceae bacterium | reverse complement strand
ATGAGAATAGCAATTTAGAAAAGGCAAAGTTGGATTTAGAACTCCTTAGTAAGCCTGTGTCAGAAAATATACTAGCCCAATATGAGGCTCAGTTAAAACAGCTGGATATAAAAAGAGAAGATTTGGTTGATACTGGAGAGGATTTCACAATCACTGCTAGTATGGATGGAAAGGTGCTGCAAAAATCAATTGAGAAGGGAAGCTATCTGCAACCAGGCATGTTTATTATGGAGATAGGAAATGTTGACGAATTATATGTAGAAAGTGATATTTTGGTAGGGGACATAGTGGATGTGACAGAAGGCTGTGAGGTTCGAATATCCAGCAAAGATATAGGTCTTAGTGATTTAGAAGGCGTTGTAAAGAAAATATATCCAAGTGCCTTTAGTAAGGTATCTGATTTGGGAGTTGAACAAAAGAGAGTTAAAGTAGATATTGAAATGAAGGACTCTGCAGTAGAACTTAGACCTGGATACGTTATAGATATAAAGATAATTACTAATAGCAAGAAAGATGTGCTATTAATTCCTGAAAATGCGGTATTTAAAATGGATGAAAGGCAATTTGTTTTCGTTAATGAAAATAACAAGGCTGTTTTAAGGGAGATAAAAACGGGAATCAAAAGTCATAGACAGATAGAGGTAAACTCAGGTTTAAATGAAGGGGAAATAGTCATACTATCACCTGACGAAAAAATTGAAGAGGGAGTAAGGATAAAAGGTAAGAGTGAATAGTGAATAGTGAATAGTGAATAGTGAATAACAGTAAAGATGGTGATGAGTAAGAACTAATAAGTAATAGGTAATAGGTAAGAGGTAATGGCGGGGATCCCTCCACGTTGGTCGGGATGACACCTTACGGTGTTTTGTCATTTCGAGCGTAGTCGAGAAATCTCCGATTTCCTTCTATTGAAGTTAATCAAATAATATAATACAATGAAAAGAGGTGACCGACCACTCAGTCACTAGAGCAGAATCTTAAGGAGGGCCAAATAATGAGCAGAAAATTTAAAGCTACCATTTCACTAATGGTAGTATTATTGTTGGTAATGGGATTAATGGCGGGATGCAGCAAATCAGGAGTGAAAGATGTAGCACAAGTAGAAGAAAATTATACTCCAGTAGAAGTAGAGGAAGCTACAATTAAATCTATTGCAAATAAACTTAATTTTAATGGAAAGGTATATGCCAACGAGGAAATAGCTGTAATCCCTAAAGTGATTGGGACTGTGACAAATGTAAATATAGAATTAGGTGATGTGGTTGAGAAGGGGACAGTACTATTTACCATAGATAAAGAGGATATATCAAAGTCTGTTGAACAGGCTGCAAATGCAATTGAATTGGCTAAAAAGGGTGTTGCACAAGCTGAAAATGGATACAATACTGCAGTTAGTAATTTTGAATTAAATAAAGAAAAAATTGAAAATGCACAACTCAATTTGGAGCGTACAAGAAAGCTCTATGAAGAGGGAGCAATATCAAAAAGTCAGCTTGAGCAAACAGAACTAGCCGCTAGCGAGAAGAATTTAGATGTTATGGAGGGTCAAGTAAATCAAGCTGAGATAGCACATCAGCAGGCATTAGATCAATTAAAACAAGCTGAATTATCATATAAGCAAGTTGCTAGTAATTTAGATAATACAGTAGTTACGGCACCTATGGATGGGGTTATATCTTCATTGAATGTAAAGAAAGGTCAAATTGTAACAAATAGTCAACCTGCAGTTACAATAGTAGATGCGGACAAAGTATTTATTCAGATCAATGTTGTTGAAAATATGGTGAATAAATTTGAAGTAGGTCAAGAAGTAGAGGTTAATATACCAGCTGCTTTTGATGGATATATTCCTAGTACTATAAGCTATATCGGTCCTACTACTGATATGAGAAGTCAACTTTATCCTATAAAGATTTATTTGGAAAATCCAGACAATAAGATAAAACAGGGAATGAATGGTAAGGTTAATATAAATATAGATAAGAGTGAATCAACAATAGTTGTTAAATCAAATGCTGTTTTGGATAAAGATGATAAAAAGATTGTTTATGTAATAGAAGATGATATAGCTATAGAAAAGGAAGTGGAAGTAGGTTTAGATACAGGGGACTTTATTGAAATTAAATCAGGTATTATGGAAGGAGATAAGGTAATTGTAGTAGGGCAGCATTATGTAGAAAATGGCGGAAAAGTGAAAGTAGTAAGGGGTGAATAAGATTGAATTTGTCTAAATTATCAGTAAAAAGACCCGTTACTATTACAATGATAGTATTGGTTGTTGTGCTTTTAGGCGGGATTTCGTTAACGAAATTGCCTATTGATTTATTTCCTGAAATAGAGATACCCGTTGCTGTTGTATCAACATCCTATTCGGGAACAGGGCCTCAAGAGATGGAGAATTTGATAACAAAAAGGATTGAGGGAGCTGTATCCACTGTTGGAAAAATTGATAAAGTAGATTCTATTTCATCTGAAGGTAGTTCTATAGTAATCGCACAGTTTAACTTTGGAACTGATATGGATTTAGCAGCACTGGAGATTAGGGAAAAGGTAGATTTAATAAAAGGATTTTTACCAAAAGATGCAAGCAATCCAATGGTATTGAAGATAGACCCCAACTCTATACCTATTATGCAAATCTCCTTATCTACCAACAATGACTTAGCTGAACTACAATCATTAGCTGAGGATACAATAAGTCAAAGACTTGAAAGATTAGATGGGGTAGCTTCTGTTTCGGTTGGCGGAGGGTTTACAAATGAGATTGAAATAGCTGTAGATCAAAGTGAGCTAGCCAATTATGGATTGAGTATAAATCAGTTGTCGCAAATCCTTGGTGCATCAAATATGAATCTTCCTGGTGGAAATGTGACAAAGGGAGAACAAAAGCTTGCAGTCAGGGTTACTGGAGAATTCACCAGTATTGATGATATAAAAGAGATGCCGATTCCTTTAATTACAGGGGATGTTATCCAGTTAAAGGATATAGCTAGAGTGAGTTTGAAAAGTAAAGATATCAGATCTATTTCTAGAACTAATGGCAAAGATAGTATCAATATTTCATTACAAAAGCAATCAGGGAAAAATACTGTACAAGTGGCAGATTTGGTGAATAAGGAGATAGAAAAGCTAAAAAAAGACTATCCTGATATTGATATAGATGTAATAATGGATACATCTATGTTTATCAAGAGTTCCATAAATACAGTAGCCAAAAATGCAATCTTTGGCTCCTTGCTTGCGATTTTAATATTATATATATTCTTAAAGAATATAAGGACTACACTTATTATAGGAATATCCATCCCAATATCGTTGATTGCTTCCTTTATCCTTTTGTATTCAAGTGGTATTACATTAAATATGATGACATTAGGGGGATTGGCATTAGCAGTTGGAATGTTGGTTGATAGTGCAATTGTAGTACTTGATAATATATTTAGATTTAGAATGGAAGGATATTCTAAAATAGATGCTGCCATAGAAGGTGCATCGGAAGTAGGCATGGCTATTACCGCTTCCACTTTGACAACTGTTGCAGTATTTATTCCTATAGTATTTATTGAAGGAATGGTTGGGACTATATTCAAAGATTTTGCTTTGACAGTTTCATTGTCCCTTGGGGCATCATTGTTGGTATCCTTAACTTTGATACCTATGCTTTCCTCAAAGATTTTAACCGTTGATTCTAGTGACAATTATCAAAAAAAGAGAAGGCTTGAAAAAGTTTATAATGCCTTTGATAATTTATATCATAAGATAGAAGTTTACTATGGACGTTTATTGGCAAAAAGTCTTAATAATAGAAAAAAGGTTGTTATTTTATCGATAATCATATTTTTGGGGAGTATAGTAAGTTTATTTAGTGTAGGAATGGAGTTTCTGCCTGCAACTGATGAAGGTATGATATCTGTAAAAGTTACTCTGCCTTTAGGTTCCCAAATTCATAGTGTGGAAAAGATAACAAAAACTATTGAAGATAGGATTTCCACTATTCCTGAGCTGGAATTTTTATTTAGCAATATAGGCTCTGGAGATTTGATGATGGGTGGAAGTTTAAACACCAACGGAGCTACAATTAATGTAGTATTAACGAAATTGAGTGAAAGAGATAGAAGTACAGCAGAAGTTGCAGAAGAAATCAGAGGTTTAGTGAAGGATATTCCTGGTGCTGACATTTCTGTAACTCAAACTTCAAGCATGTCTATGATTACATCTGGAAACCCAATTAGTATCAGCATTAAAGGTGAAGATTTAGAGACACTTGAAGCTATATCCAATGATTTTAAAGGGATACTCAATACTGTGGAAGGAACTAGAGATGTGAAGACTAGTTTAAGTGATGCAGTTCCAGAATTAGAAGTGTTGGTTAAGAAGGATATAGCTGCAACCTATGGGTTAACAGCAGCACAAATTGCAAATGATGTTAGAAATAGTGCATCAGGAACCATAGTTTCCAGGTA
>JAPXKQ010000179.1:0-4509 GCA_033809995.1 Tissierellaceae bacterium | reverse complement strand
GCCTAATCGAGAATTATTTAGCGAGAGGACAGGATGGATATCAAACCAGCATAAACACAGCATTCTTGCTGCATTTTTGGAAAGTGTGAAATAGCCTAAAAACTTCATGTTGAGACCATTTGCTTGATGTCTAAGAAATAAAGTCCGGAAAGCCTTGAAGATACTAGGTTTTATAAAATGAAAGTAAATCTGTCTACTCAACATAAGCCCTTGATATGGGTATGTGGGAACATATCGAGGGTGTTTTTTTGTGCAAAATTTGAGCTAGAATATGGGTAGGGTTGAGTTGACAGAGTAGATATATCTATAGGGTTGAGGAGACAGGATGGATGTAATATAAAGCGAATGAAATAAAAATGACATGTAAAAACATTTTAGAAAACACAGTGTTATTTTTAAGATAGTACAAAAAAGGTGTTGACAAGAGATGGATGTTTATATAAAATATAATTGTACTAATTAAAAAATAACAGCATAGGAGGTGTGGTTTATTAAAATTGTAAAACTAGGAGATATATCGAGTATTACAACAGGTCAAGTAATTAAAAGAAAAGAAGCTCGACCAGGTGATGTGGATGCAATTCAATATCGTATTCTTACTTTAAAGAGCTTTGATGAAGACGGTTATCTAGTGAAAGAAGAACTTGATTCCTTTAAAGCAAGTGAAAAAATTGAAAGTAAATATATTACTTCAAAAGGTGATATTGTTGTTCGACTCAGTATGCCTTTTACAACAATCACAATAGATAAAGAAAGTGAAGGGATATTGATACCATCTCTTTTCGTAGCAATAAGAGTTAATTGTAATGATATTTTACCATCTTATTTAAGCTTGTATCTCAATAGCAATAAAATGAAGAAGCAATATATTAGAGAAGCAAGAGGTTCAGCAATTCAAATACTTAAAACATCTGCTTTTAAGGAATTTGAAATTATGATACCGGATATGAGTATACAGGAACAAGCTGTGACTCTTAATGAATTGATGATGAGAGAAAAAAGATTACTTCAATTATTAATTAAAGAAAACAATAAAAGAAATCAAATAATATTAGAGAAAATGATTGCTGGAGGTTTAAATCATGGAGATTAAAATGCTAACTCAGGAAGAAATAAATGGAACTCTGTGGAGAGCGTGTGATACATTTAGAGGAAAAATAGATTCAGCTATCTATAAGGACTACATTTTAGTTATGCTCTTTATAAAGTACGTTAGTGATATATATAAAGAACGTAAGCAAGAAATGATGGAAAAGTATAATAATGATGTAGATATGGTAGAAAGGCAAATGCGTTATGAGAGATTTGTTTTGAATGAAAGGTCTACATTTGATTATATTTATGATAAAAGAAACCAGCCAAACATTGGTGAAATCATTAATATAGCCTTAGAGCAAGTGGAAGAAGAGAACAAGACAAAGTTAAGAGGTGTGTTTAAAAATATAGACTTTAATTCAGAAGCTGTTCTTGGTAGTACAAAAGAGCGAAATACAATGCTGAAAAATTTACTTGAGGACTTTAAAGACCTTGACCTTAGACCATCAAGGCTAAAAGGTGATGACGTTATAGGAAACGCCTATGAATATTTGATAGGAAATTTTGCTTCAGATGCTGGAAAAAAGGGTGGAGAGTTCTTTACCCCAGCTGAGGTTTCAGAGCTTTTAGCTAGATTAGTAAAGCCTCAAGAAAATGATAGAATCTATGACCCTACTTGTGGTTCTGGCTCATTATTGATTAAAGCATTTAATAAAGTTCCTAATGGGAAAGCTCAAATCTATGGACAAGAAAGAAATGGTCAAACGCATTCGCTTTGTCGTATGAATATGTTCTTACATAATATTGATGATGCGAAAATCGAATGGGGTGACACATTAGCTAATCCGAAGCATTTAGAAAACGATAAGTTGATGAAGTTTCAAGTTGTCGTAGCAAATCCACCCTTCTCCCTTGATAAATGGGCATCTGGTTTTGCTGGGGAAGATAATGATAAGAATTTCAACATGGAAGCCTCATTAGATCCATATAAGCGCTTTTCCTGGGGAGTACCACCAAAATCAAAAGGGGATTATGCGTTCGTTCTTCATATGCTTCACTCATTATCAGAAGGTGGAAGAATGGGTGTTGTATTGCCTCATGGAGTACTATTTAGAGGGGCAAGTGAAGGAAAGATTAGAAAGAAAATCATCGATATGAATCTTTTGGATGCTGTAATTGGACTTCCTGCAAATCTATTCTTCGGTACTGGTATTCCTGCATGTATCTTAGTATTTAAGCAAAACAGAGACAGAAAAGATATTTTGTTTATAGATGCATCTGGTGATGAGTACTATGAAAAGGGTAAGAATCAGAATAAACTACGTGAAGAAGATATTCAAAGAATTGTAGATACTTTTGAAAAATATGAGACGGTTGACAAATTCGCATATGTAGCTTCACTTGATGAAGTAAAAGAGAATGATTATAACCTAAATATACCAAGATATGTTGATACTTTTGAAGAAGAAGAGTTAGTGGATATGGAAGAAGTAGCTAAAAACATAGCAAGTATTAAGGAAGAGCTTGAGCAGGTTGAGGCTCAGATGGCTCAGTATTTAGAGAAACTTGGATTATAGGGAGGTGAAATACATTTGAGGTCAGAAGTCAAATATAGAATAGAACAAATACGAAAAGGTAACATAATTAAAGGATATAAAAAAACAGCTCATAGAATTATGCCAAACGAGTGGGATAATTATACAATAGGTGATATCGTTAAGTTTGAAGGAGGAGCGCAGCCTCCACGTAGTGAGTTTATTAGCTACCCCAAAGAAGGCTATATAAGGTTAATTCAAATAAGAGATTATAAAACAAATGAGTACCTTACATTTATACCTTTAAAAAAAGCGAGAAAATTTTGTACTGAAGATGATGTAATGATTGGTAGATACGGACCACCCATATTTCAAATACTTAGAGGAATAAAAGGTGCATACAATGTTGCTCTGATGAAAGCTATTCCTGCCGAAGATAAGCTACACAAAGATTATTTATATTATTATCTCCAAAATGAGACACTATTTATTTTGATTGATAAGCTTTCTAGACGGAGTTCAGGGCAAACAGGTATAGATATTGAGGCTTTAAATCAATTTCCATTTCCTTTGCCACCAAAGAACGAACAGGAAAGGATCATAAATATTATTAAAACCTGGGACAAAGCAATCGAATTAAAAGAAAAGCTTATTGAAGAAAAGAAAAAACAAAAAAACGGATTAATGCAAAAGTTACTTACTGGAAAAGTGAGATTGCCTGGGTTTGATGATGCATGGGAAGAAGTGAAGTTTGGCAAGGTATTCAAGTTTTTAAATAAAGAACGTGTTAGTGAGCCGCAGAATTATAAGTTGCTAACTGTAAAACTCCATTTAAAAGGTATTGAAGCAACTGAAAAATATCCAAATGACACAAAGAATGGTAGGCCATATTATTTGAGAGAACCAAATGAAATATTAATTGGACGCCAGAATTATCATAACGGTGGAATAGGAATTGTACCAAGTAATATGAAAAATTACATTGCATCAAATGCAATAAGTAGTTTAACAACAATTAAAGGTGATTTAATGTTTTTATTTTACTATATTTCAAATGTTGACTTTTATAAAAGGGTCGGACATATGATAGGTGGTACAGGACAAAAGGAAATATCTGAAACAACTATGAAAAATCTGGTTTTACGTATTCCTAAATCATTAGAGGAGCAGAAAAAAATTGGAGAAGTTCTTAAAACAGCCGATAATGAAATAGATTTATTAGAAAAAGAACTAGAAAGTCTAAAGCAACAAAAGAAAGGCTTAATGCAACTTCTATTAACAGGCATAATAAGAGTGAATACCCAAGAAAATGAAAAGAGGTGATACTGTGCGTAGAGCGGAAGCATACGATGAAATGAACATATCTCAAATCCCTGCTTTGGAGGTATTAAATAAAATAGGGTATACCATCATTTCGCCCGAAAAAGCAGAGCAGATGCGAGGGAATCTGTATAATGTTGTTCTTAAAGATATTTTGTACGAACGATTAACAGCCATTAATAGCTTTGATTTTAAGGGTTGCACATATAAGTTTTCAGAAAAGAATATTCAGCAGGCAATACTTGATATTGAAGAAGCGTTAACAGATGGTTTAATTAAAACCAATGAGAAGATTTATGACTCATTAATTTTAGGCCGGAGCTATCCAGAAAGTCTTTCTGAAATGGATGGTACGAAGTCCTTTAATCTGAACTATATTGATTGGGAAAATCCTGAGAACAATGTTTTCCATGTGGTGGAAGAATTTTCGGTGGAACGAGAGGATGGACAAGGTACTGTACGTCCTGACATTGTTACTTTTATTAACGGCATTCCATTTGGGGTGATTGAATGTAAGAAAGCAAGTATCTCTATCTCTCAGGGAATTAGCCAAATGCTTAGAAATCAGGGAAAAGAATATATTCCACAGCTATTCAAATTTGTTCAGATTGTCATGGTT
>JAPXKQ010000178.1:0-4556 GCA_033809995.1 Tissierellaceae bacterium | reverse complement strand
ATACTAAGAATTGAGGATTTTACTGTTGAAAATATTAATAATAATTTCAAAATCCCATTTATTAATGGGCTAATTCTTTATGCTCTTTTTTAACCTTGATTAAAAAAGTTAATTATGCAATTTCCTCTATTATCAATCTTAGCAGTTTTTACTTAAAACTATTGTCATTAGCTAGACTATATGCTATACTATTATCATTCAATCAACGAACGAAGAAGAGGAAGAAGGTGACTCCCATTAACTCAATTAATAATATGGTCTATTTTACTGCAACAACAAGACTTAAGGAACTGACCTTGCTACAATTCATAGAAACAAACCCAAATACTACTCAAAAAGAAATGGCTAGTGTTATAGGGGCAGCACCTTCTATGGTAAATGTATACTTAGACAATCTAGAGGACAATAATTATCTTGTAAGAGAATACATCTCTCAAAAGAAAGTTAATTATAAGATAACTAAAGAAGGGATTAAGAGAAAGAATTATTTATTAATTAATTATATGAACGAGCTTTTAGAGCTATATAGATTAGCTAAGAGTCATGTAGAGAATTTTCTGCGAGGGGTAGAGAGTAGAGATTTTAATAATATACTTCTATATGGTGCAGGTGAAGTAGCAGAGACTATACTAGGAGTAGTTAGGGATAGGAATAAAGATAATCTAGAAATTGTAGGCGTAATTGATGATAATAAAAAACTGCAAGGCAAGGATTTATTAGGCTATAATATCATATCAATAGACGATATAGGTCAATATAAGCACGATGCAATAGTAATAACAACATATGCATATGAAGAAGAAATTAAGGAAAAGCTTAGAGCTTTATCTTATCCAGAAGATAAGGTAATTAGATTTTTTTCTTAATAATTGTTATAACGAGCATTATTATGTCATTCTGAGCGTTGGCGAAGAATCTTATGTAGAAATCATATCGTTGGAGCGTGAACAAGAGTGTATTTAAAGTTAAAAAGGCTTATAGATATTATACTTTCTTTAATAGGGTTAGTGGTATTATCACCAATTTTCCTAATATTGATTTTAGCAATAAAGTTAGACTCTGAAGGCCCTATATTTTTCAAGCAAAAAAGAGTAGGGATACATAAGTCTCACTTTTACATATTAAAGTTTAGAACTATGAGAATAGATACTCCTAAGGATATGCCTACACATCTCCTAGAGAATCCAGACCAATGGATTACTAGAGTAGGTAGATTCCTTAGAAAGACAAGCTTAGATGAGCTACCTCAAATTATAAATATATTAAAGGGTGAGATGAGTATAGTAGGGCCAAGACCTGCTCTGTGGAATCAGTATGATTTGATTGAAGAAAGAGATAAGTATGGTGCTAATGATGTACCTGTTGGTCTTACTGGATGGGCTCAGATCAATGGCAGAGATGAGTTAGAGATTGAGGTTAAGGCTAGACTTGATGGAGAATATGTAAAAAGAAGAAGCCTTTGGTTTGATTTTATCTGTTTTATAGGTACTTTCACTGCTGTTCTTAGAAGAAAAGGTGTGATCGAAGGTGGTACAGGAGTTATATCTAGGATGTCTAAAGAAAAAGAAGAAGCTAATGACAAGGGTCTATAATATAAGACAACAGCTAATTGAGGTGGCAAAATGAAAAAGATACTAATCACTGGTAAGAACAGTTATATAGGTACATCTGTAGAGAATTGGCTCATGAAAGAACCTGACAAATATGAAGTAGATACTATTAGTTTAAGAAGTGATTCATGGGAAAACAAAGACTTTAGTGAGTATGATGTAGTTTTTCATGTTGCCGGGATTGCTCATATAAAGGAAAAAAGTGACAATCAAGACCTTTACTATAAAGTCAATAGAGACTTGGCTTATGAAACTGCTAAAAAAGCAAAAGAGGAAGGAGTAGGACAGTTTATTTTCTTAAGCACAATGAGTGTTTATGGTTTGGAAAATGGTGTAATAGATGAGAATACTCCTTTGAACCCCAAATCAAATTATGGCAAGTCTAAGCTTCAAGCTGAAGAATTAATTAAACCATTGGAAGATGACAACTTTAAGGTAACCATATTAAGACCTCCAATGGTTTATGGTAAGGGCTGTAAAGGGAATTATCCGAAATTAGTAAAATTGGCTAAGATAACTCCTGTTTTTCCAGATATAAATAATAAAAGAAGTATGATATATATAAATAATTTAAGTGAATTAATCAGGTTAATAATTGAAAATGAAGAAAGTGGTCTATTTTTACCACAAAATGCTGAATATGTAAAAACAAGTGATCTGGTTAGATTGATATCAGAACAACATGGTAAAAAAGTAATAACAATCAAATTATTCAATCCGTTATTAAAAATAATAAGACATAAAGTGATAAGCAAAGTATTTGGTAGTTTATACTATTGTCAATCTATATCTAAGCTAGATAAGGGCTATGCAATTTATAACTTTCATGAGTCAGTAATAGAAACAGAGGTGATAGATAATGGATATAAATAAAAATTTAGTAAGTATAATTATGCCTGCATATAATTCCGGAAAGTTTATTGCTGAAGCAATTAATTCTGTAATTTCACAAACTTACCAGAACTGGGAATTGTTGGTGATAGATGATGGTTCTCTAGATAATACATATAAAGTAATTAGTGAGTTTGAAAAAAAGGATTCGAGGATTAAGCCATTAAAAAACGATAGAAACATGGGGGTTTCTGCCACTAGAAACAGAGGGATAGAGCTAGCATCTGGTGAGTGGATAGCATTTTTAGATAGTGATGATATGTGGAATCCAAAGAAACTAGAAAAGCAACTTGAAGTTGCAAAGAAAGAAGCCGCAGAATTTATATTCACTGGGTCATCATATATAAATGAACAGGGAGAATACTTCAAAGGACTATTTGAAGTCCCTGAAAAGGTAACCTATAAAAAGCTAAGAAATCAGAATGTTATTTCATGTTCTTCAGTTCTAGTAAAGAAGAAATACTTTAAGAATATAAAAATGGAGAAAGATGATATGCATGAGGATTATGCAGTCTGGCTTAGAATTTTGAAACTAGGTATTATAGCCTATGGTGTAAATCAACCATTGATTACTTATAGATTATCTAGGAATTCAAAATCAGGTAATAAGCTGAAGACAGTTAAGATGACATATCGGGTATTTAGATTTATAGGGATTAACCCTATTGGATCGGCTTACTTTATGATGAAGCATGTGATTGCATCCGTAGGAAAGTACAGAAAAATATTTGCAGACTAGAAACAATACAATAAAGAGAGGTAAATCAAATGAATTCAGATGTAAGTTTAAGAGATATTCAATTGGCCATCCTAGATATATTAAAAACTATACACGAAGTATGTATTAAACATAATATTCAATATTTTTTAATAGGTGGGACTTTATTAGGTGCTGTACGACACAAAGGGTTTATACCTTGGGATGACGATATTGACATAGGTATGACAAGAGAAAACTACAATAAATTTTTAAAAATAGCTCCAAATGAACTCCCAAATAATCTATTCTTACAGACCTATTATTCAGAACCAAACACACCCTTTGACTTTGCAAAGGTGAGAAAAAATGAGACACTTTTTGTTGAGAACTACTGTAAAAACCTTGATATACATCACGGTATTTATGTGGATATTTTTCCTTATGATAATATTCCAGATGACCTGAACCTAAGAAAAAAACAATACTTAAAAGTGCAGTTATGGTCGAATTTATTTATTGCAAAAAGTTTAACAGGTTCTAGTGTTCCACAAAGTTCATTTGTTGGCAAAATTAAAATTCTTATAAGGTCATTATTTCATTATTTATTGAAACCAGTATCAAAGGATTTTCTGTTCACTAACCTTGATAACGCTTATCAGATGTATAATGTTGAAAAATGCGAAATGAAATCTATGGTCAAGTTTCCTTCATTTATGATTTCTAATGAAGACCTAAACAATCTAGTTCAGATAGAATTCGAAGGGTCACAATTCTTTTGCCCAAGGAATCCTGAAGAACAATTAAAAAAGCAATATGGAGATTTCATGAAATATCCACCGGTTGAAGAAAGAGTTGGCCATAGACCTTTAAAGGTGAGGCTATAGCAAAAAGAAAGATAAATGTTTCGTAATTTGTAACTAGCTTACTAAAAGGTAGTGGTGTCATGATTTTAATTATGAATTATTACAGGTAAATAGATAGATATAAAGTTCAATTTGATTTTAATTGTGTTGGAATCCAGAAAATGATGTATAGGTCAGACTAAACAGTACTAATCTTTTCAGAGCAATAAAATTATAGTAGTTGCAGTGAAGGTCTAAGTCAATATGATAAGACATGTATTATCATTGAGGAAGTATAAAATATTTGCTAATAAATGACTCTGAAAGTTAGACTCAATTATTAAAAAATTTAGAATAAATAAAACACAACTATTATTTTATATAAATGAGTAAATTTCATAATTTTAAACCATTGATTTTACTGAACTTTTTCTCAAAGCAAAAAGGGTTTCACCCCATAAATGTCGAATATATTAAGTGACAGCAAAATAATCCGAAAGGAGTGAAACCACT
>JAPXKQ010000177.1:0-4580 GCA_033809995.1 Tissierellaceae bacterium | reverse complement strand
TTTTTCCAGCTTAGCCTAGTTCTTTTTAAATGGACAGGATGATTTTTTGTATTTACAAAAATAATAGTCCCAGTATCTTTAGTAGGTAAAGTTGTTGACTTTACATAGTCTACAAAGACATCGGGACTATCTATTGCTTTTTTATTATTTTTAATATTGGCTCTAGCATAATCTAAGAACTCCAAAAGTGGTTTTACATCATTATCCTGTCTTTTTATTTTCTGATAAAGCTCTTCCTTACTATTACAATTAAATTCTCTATATAAGTTATTTTTCATCCTTATCCACCTCCCAATCAAGGTCTGTAGAATAGATTTCAAATAATTCCTTTATCTCCTTAACCTTTTCATTCTCTGGATTGTCCCTAATATAGGTCATTATTTCATCATAACTATTAAGCCCAAAATATCCTAATAATATATTTTTTTCACTAAGCATAATCTTCCTCCTCAAAATTTCCATAGTATTTTTTATAAATTATTTTCTTTAAAAATCATCAGGGGCTACCCCCCCTAATAACCCCTGTAAACTTTGATTTTAATAAATTAATAGAATTAATCAAAATCAAAGTCTTATATTATCTTGCTCCCTTATACTTATCTTTTTCTCCATTTTCTTGGGATAGGGAAAATTCATCCTTAACTTTAACCTTATATTTTTCAAGTTTTCCAAGTGTAGACTCCTTATAATCTTTTTTAAGTCCATCTACATCATAGGTAGATTCAAAATAGTTGCTACTCCTAAAATCATTGTCATACCTATCAGGGATGCCATCATTATCCATATCTAGGGAAAGTGGATCATAAAAATTTCCATCATCATCAATTTCAAGCCCTAGTTTATCTTTTAGGTCTTTTTCATTTACTCTAACAAAATCATTAAAATCCCCTTGTTTAATATCTGCTAATAACAATTCAAGGGCTGCTTCTTTGCTTACTGTCTCGCCATCTTCTCCTACAAGATAATTTAGGTGAGATACTTCCTTATTGTTTACATATTGTGTTCTAGAATAATCTTTAAGGCTTATTTCATACTGGATTTCATGTTTCCCGTCTTCTGTAGTTGTGTAGGCCAGGCCAATATGACCTTCATCCGGAAAGAGTGTATTAAAATCTTCATAGACATAGTCTTCTCCAAATTCCATATTGCAATAGTCAATTATTGCCCTTTTCACGTCTTCAATAAGTGGATTTAGGTTTTCTAATTCTTCCACTTCTCCCATATCAAGTAATTTATTAATTTCAGCTAACCTTGCTACCTTATTCTTTAATTCCTCTTCTTTGTCAAAAGGCTTTTTTACTTCTTCTTTAGCTATTTCTAATTGTTCCTTAGTAGCTAACAGTTTTTCCTCAAATCGTTTCAAACTATCTGGTATCTTTTCTAATACATTATCCATCCTAGTAATATTTCCATCCCTATTTTGGCCTAGGTCTCCATAATGATTATTGGCTCCCTTTAAGTTGAAGTTATGCTCATTGGTTATAATATTGTAAGTTACCTCTATTGGAAAACCCCTATATTCACCTATGACTTTTTTATCATTAAGCTTTATTCCCTTAACTGTTTCTAAGATTTTATATCCCGCTTCTTTTCTATCCTTAATAAGTTCATCTCCAATTTTAATAAAGGTAAATTTATTATCTCCTGTGGCTTGTGGCTCTATCCTAGCTATATCTTTTTTTGCTCCCTCAATTAATTTCTCATACCTTTCAATTTCTCTAGGATAGGTCTTTATAATCTTGTCTTCTAAGTTATAAAGATTGCTCTTATAGTTTCCTTCCATCATTTTTAATTTTGTAACTTCAATATCTAGGTCCATTTTTTCCTTTATAAGGGGATTGCCTGTTGCTAAGGCCTTTATTTCAGCATAGGATAGGGTGTTTTCATCAACATCTTCTGCTACCCTCGCAGGTGTCTTAGAAGTCATAATCTGGGAAATGAATTTTTGCTTATTTTCTATAGTCTGCCAAAGATAGCTATCAAAGGTGTTTTCAGTAACATACCTAAATATTTTCACCTTATCATTTCTATTTCCTCTTCTAACTATTCGACCCGCCCTTTGTTCTAAATCAGCAGGCCTCCAGGGTACATCAAGATCATGGGTTGCAATAAGTCTTTCTTGCACATTTGTACCTGTCCCCATCTTTTGAGTAGAACCTAAAAGGATCCTTACCTTGCCCTTTCTCACTTTTGCAAATAATTCATCTTTTTGCTTTTCTGTATTAGCATCATGGATAAAGGCTATTTCCTTTTCAGGAACTCCAAGAGCCAAAAGTTTATCTTTTATATCATCATAAACATTAAATGTTCCATCATTTTTTGGTGTAGACATATCTGAAAATACCAATTGGGTAGATTTATTCTCTCTTGTCTTATCCCATATGGAAAAGATGTTTTTTACGCATACATTAACCTTACTATTTGGATCATCAGGTAATAGGGGATTAATAAGCCTTTGGTCAAGAGCTAGTTTTTTACCATCATTAGTAATTTTAAGCATATTATCTTCTTCTGGCTCAACCCTTCTATCTCTGACCCTATCTGCACGCTCAGAAATGCCTTTTAAGACCTCTTTCTGCTCCTGGGTAGGCATTGTTACTATTGTTTCGTATTCAGCCTCAGGAACTGCCAAATCTAGCATATCTGCTGTTTTAATATCTGCTACTTCCTTAAACATAGCCATAAGCTCAGGTAGATTATAAAATTTACTAAACCTAGTTTTGGCTCTATACTTATCTCCTTCAGGTGAAAGTTCAACTGCTGTTACAGTTTCTCCAAAGGTACTGGCCCAGGAATCAAAATGGTGCAAGTTATTTTTTTCTAATTCATCAAATTGTAAATATCTTTGCATTGTATAGAGTTCGGTCATACTATTAGATACTGGGGTTCCTGTAGCAAAGACAACACCCCTTCCACCAGTCATTTCATCTAAATATCTACACTTCATAAACATATCTGAAGATTTAAGGGCTTCACTCTGGCCTATTCCAGCTACATTTCTCATCTTTGTATAAAGAAATAGGTTCTTATAGTTGTGGGCTTCATCTACATAGAGCTTATCCACTCCAAGCTCTTCAAAGGTTACCACATCATCCTTTTTAAAGTCATCATTTAATTTTTTAAGTCTTCCTTCAAGTTTCTTTTTAGTGTTTTGAAGTTGTTTTACTGTGAAATTCTGACTTCTATCGTACTTATATTCCTCAATATATTGGAGTATCCCCTCTATTTCACTTCTTATATGGTTCTCTTGATATTCTTTACTCATAGGGATCTTTTCAAACTGAGAATGGCCTATAATAACTGCATCATATTCCCCTGTTGCTATTTTCCCTATAAACCTCTTTCTATTATTTGGCTGAAAATCTTTCTTTGTAGCAACCATAATATTTGCCCCTGGGTATAGCTCCATAAAATCCCTACCTATTTGTTCTGTTAGGTGATTAGGAACTACAAATAAAGCCTTACTACTCATTCCAAGTCTTTTGGATTCCATTGCTGAGGCTATCATTTCAAAGGTCTTACCTGCTCCTACCGTGTGGGCGAGAAGAGAGTTTCCACCATAAAGAGTCCTGGCAACTGCATTTTTTTGATGGTCTTTAAGAATTATATTTGTATTCATTCCTTCAAAATGAAGATTGGATCCATCATATTCTCTATTGCGAACTGAATTAAATTTTTCATTGTATATTTTTTCTAGCCTATGCCGTCTATCTGGCTCATTAAAAATCCAGTTTTTAAACTCCTCTTTTAATAATTCTTGTTTTTGACTTGCCAACATGGTTTCTTTCTTATTTAAGACAGAAGATGTACTGCCATCTGGATTAGTTACCCTATCCCATACCTTAGTTTCCTTAAGATTAAGGGCATCTTCTATTATTTTATAAGCATTTGCCCTGCTAGTTCCATAGGTCATATTGGCTAGGTCATTGCCTCCATCTTTACTTTTACCTTCTATTCTCCATTCAGCAGTAAAGGGTGAATACCTAACATTAATATCCCATCTTGCATATCCTGGTGTCTTAAGGGTTTCAAACATAAAGTCTTCAACATCCTTAGCTGGTACCCAGGTTGCCCCAAGTCTTACTGTAATTTCTGATGCTGTAAGGTCTTTGGGCATTACTTCTTTAAGGCTTTCTCTTTGTATTTTTAAATTACTTAAATTCTTTTCTATTTCCCTTAGATTTAAATTATCCTCTTCATTTATAAAGCGTAGACTTCTTTCAGTACTTGCAATATATTCCTCTAAGACATTAATTTTATCTCTTATATTTCCACTTAGATATTCATCTGCACTTACATAATTAAAGGCCATAGGATTGTCCTTTTCTTTCTCAGTAAAAGGCAGGGCATTATTTTCTCTATCAAACTCTTTAATATCAAGAAAGATTTTCCCCTTAAGGCTATCTACCAAATCTCTCTCCTTAATATCAGTAAGCTCTTCCATATAGGCTAAGTCTACTCTGCCTTTTTCAGCAATAGAAAGGATAAGTGCCTCATCTGGACTATCAACATGGCTAACAGGAACAGCTTTTTTAATTGTCCTTTTTGTAAATATATCTCCTTTTCCCTTAAACCTTCCC
>JAPXKQ010000176.1:0-4590 GCA_033809995.1 Tissierellaceae bacterium | reverse complement strand
CATAAGGTTAATTACTCCCCATGCCCCTAAACCTGCACCAATTGCTGTAACTAAAGTTTGTAATACTGATATTCCCTCTGTAAAAAATGCCATATTATTTTTCCTCCTTATTTTCTTTTTCAATTTTAGTCATATACTTTACTATAAAATTCTTATATGACTTGTCATTGTTTCTTCTTTCTTTGATATAACCAAAGACATGGACTAAGTCCCCTGGCTTTAGTTCTATTGCTACTTCTGACCATTCTCCGTAGGCTGCACAATTTGTATAGTGCCTTTTACCCTTCCTTTTTTCCACCAGAGAAAAGTTTGTTACACTTATGGTTTCGCCATCCCAGTCAAAAGAAGCTGTTTTTACCTCTCCCACTACATTAGCTGTTACATTCTTCATATCTCTTTCTTTTAATTTTAAATTTGCCATATTCTAATCCTAGCCCCCTAATTTTCTTTTTTGAAATTAAAAAAGCGACTGGACTTGTTTCTTGTCCAATCGCTATAAATCAAATTTATTAGCTTAATTGCCTTCTTTTCTTGAAGGACTTCTTACCTTAACTTCCATATTCGCACCTACAATCTTGTTATTATTGACTCCTTATTGAGCCTTGCCTTACCCTGCCTTTTCATATATTCTTCAACATCAAAAAAATTCCTATCATCATAATCTTCTAGGAGCTTATAATTCTTATGTTTTGTAATATCAAATTTCTCTGATAGGAAGGGTCTTACACCCCTAAGTTGCATAATACACTTACTTCCATCCATTACAAAAAGCTCATCCTTGGTCATAAGTTCCTTACCAATCTTCTGATAATTAAGCCCAAAGGACTTTTGATTACTCCTTGTTTCTGATGTGTTAAATAGGTCAATAGTTTCCTTGCCTAATGTTTCTGAAATCTCTTTTAAAGTACCATTCTCCTTTCCTCCTAAGAATAAGGTTGTATCACAGTTTCCTATTATGGTATCTGCATTATCCTTATAAATTGCCTTTAGTTGAGATTGGGCCTGTAATACAATACAAGCACTTATCTCCCTTGACCGTATTGTAGCTATAAGTTTTTCAAATTTAGGAATCAAACCTATATTGGCAAACTCATCTAGAAGACACCTAACATGAATTGGTAGTCTTCCTCCATATACATCATCAGCCTTATCACAGAGCAGGTTAAACATCTGAGAATACATGAGTGATACGACAAAATTAAAGGTATCATCTGTATCTGAAATAATAACAAAAAGGGCTGTTTTCCTATCCCCTAGAGTATCTAACTCCATCTCATCCTCACTCATTAAATCCCTAAGTTCCTTAATATCAAATGGGGCTAACCTTGCACCACAGGATATTAAAATAGATTTTGCAGTCTTTCCTGCTGCCAACTTATATTTTCTATATTGCTTGACTGCAAAATGGTCTGGATCCTTTTCTCCTAAGGCTTCAAACATATAGTCCACTGCATTTTTAAAATTCTCATCCTCCTCTCTAACCTCACTAGCATCTATCATTGCCAGTAAAGTAGTAAAATTTTGTTCCTCTTTTGGTGTTTCATAAAATATATAGCCGATTAGGGCTGTATAATAAAGCCTTTCAGCCTTCACCCAAAAATCCTCTCCTGCCTTTTCTCCTTCTCCTTTGGTATTGGCTATAATAGTCTGGACCAGTTTCAAAATATCTTTTTCACTTCTAAGATAGGCAAAAGGATTGTATTTCATACTTTTTTTAAAATTAATGGTATTTAGAGTTTTTATCTCATATCCATTCATTTCTAACATCTTGCCACACTCATGAAGTAGGCTTCCTTTAGGATCAGTTACTACATAGCTAGAATGAAGTTGCATAAGATTAGGCTTTACAAAGAATCTTGTCTTCCCTGAACCTGATCCCCCTATTACAAGAACATTTTTATTCCTTGCATACTTAGGATTTTTAGGTCTACTATTCATGGTAATTCTTTCAGTCTGCGTTAGAAGTAGGTTATTCTTAAAATCCTCATCTATATATGGGGCAATATCCTTCGAATTTCCCCATCTCGCTGAACCATATTCCTCACCTTTCCTAAATTTTTTAGCATTTTTACCCTTGCTATATACGATAAGTTTAACTATTACTGCTAGGATTAATCCTACAAGTAAATCTCTTGGGGCAAAGCTAGGGAGATAGCTCATTGTTCCTATCTCCAGGACCGCCTGAAACAAACGGTCTATTAAATCACCTCCTACATATGAATTTACATGGCGAGAGAAAATATCCCCTAAATAGAAAAATGCAAGATAAGGTATGTTCTTCTTTAGAAAAGCCTTCTTATCTTGCACATGAAATAATTCTTTTATATCCTTTTTTATTCCTTCTATTACACTCAAATTCTCACCTCCTTAGCTTGGGGTATCTTATCTTTCCTCACCTATATCTCTTTTCTTTTTTTCCTTATTTATAGGATTAATTTTATCTACCTTTCCCTTATATTCATTCAGAAGTTCAATGGTTGATTTCTTTTTTCTATCTAACTGCTTTTCTGAAAGTTTCACTTCCTTTCCTTCCAGTAAAAAATCAGATATATCAAGAAAGTTCCAGTCTTTATCTCGTGGGATAATTTTAAAAATAGAATTGATAAAATAATCATTCCCATCCATCCTATAGGTCTGTCCATAAACTGATAAGTTTAAGAAACCTTCATCATCAATAAGAATGTCTACACCATTTTTAAAATCTGCATATTCAACTAATTCGTATATGTCCCATAAACTTGAATCTATCACTTTCATTTCTTTATCCTTATGAGCTAAATCTACATACTTATAAAGGACTACACAATCATAATCTTCTAGTTTTATTAGCTTTTCCATTAGTTCTTCTATCTCTTCACTATGTTTCTCAAATTCAAACTCATCACAGTCAATACAACTTTTTTCATTTAATATTAACATTAAAATCACCTCTTACTTCCTTAAATTTCTCCCATTTCTTTAAGTAAGGAGAAAAAATATGCTCTTCCCTCAGGCCTTACTACTGTGTAAACTCCAGGTTCCCCATTATACTTATTGATATAATCTTTTAATTTAAAGTAATTAGCTGCTGTAGAATAAAATCTTAGCTTACCCTTTTGGTTTCTGTAAAGATAACCCCTATCAATAAGTATATTTATAAATCTATTTTGAGAAACTCCTAATTCCTTTGCAGTATCCCTAAGGCAGATACAGTCACCTAGATCTATAAACTTATCAAAGAATTCCCCCTTAGGAATAAGACCTTCTAGTTCTTCTGTCCTTGCTTCTATTTGCTTTAAGGCTACTAGATAGCCTTTGGCTAGAAGTTCCTGGTCATTCATTTTTTCTTGGCCAGTAAAATAGCCTCCATATTTTCTAATTGAAGGAAGAACCTCACTTGTTACCCAATTCTTAAATCTTATGGCACTTTCCAGCTTACTTCCAAATATAAGAGCATACATACCAGACTCATTTATAACTACCATATTCCTTCCCTGACCTGATACTGTAAAACACCGTTTCAGCTTATCCCCTTCATAAACATGGCTTGCTATAGCATCACTTGGTCTTTTATAACCTAATGCTTCTGCTACATCTTTTCCAACAAACCAAGGCTCATCATCTATTACCATTGTCCTTATCTGTCCAAACTCTCTATTTTCAAATACTTTCATCTTATACATTTATTTCACCTCATCTATCTCCTAAAAGTAGGTCTCTAGTTTCTCTTAATTTTTTTCTTCCTAGCTCTGTCCTAATGTCTTTTCCTGCAATCTTAACTGGAATACACATCTCCCTGAGCCTTGAATATATCCTTTCCTTATCAATATCATTTCTTTCCTCCATAATTAATCCTAGGGGAATATTGGTTGAAATAATGGTTGGTTTCTTTGATTCATACCTAGTATTTATTATCTGGTAGACCATTTCATTTACATATTCTGTATTTCTTTCAATTCCAAAATCATCAAGAATTAGAAGGGATACACTTGATAATTTTCTGTAATAATCATTTTTATCAATATCAAATCCTCTCTTTTCGATATCATTTATTATCTGTGGAATGTTTCTCATCTTAACTCTTATCTGATAATCCTCTATAATTTTATTTGCTATGCAAGCTGCTAGGTAGGTCTTTCCTGTTCCAACATTTCCATGAAATATAAGACCATTATTATCCTTTGATAGTTCTTTAAAGTTCTTAACAAAATTCTTGGCTATAATAACTTCCTGTCTATCAGGAGCTATGACCCTGTCAAAAGTACAATTAATAAGATTCCTACTTGTTATAAAGCACTCTTCCCTAAGTCTTCTAATATGGTCTGCTACCTCCTTTGCCTTCCTTAGGCTTTCTTCCTCTCTATCACATTTACATTGCCTACGAAATAATATTTTTTTATTCCCCAAGCAATTAAGTGGATCTGAATCTATTTTTTCTTTACATTTCCTACAATAAACATGGCCATCTTTTTCATATGCCATTTCTAGATTAAAAGAAAAATCTACTCCATCAATTACAATAGTTTTAATTTTATCTTCCATTTTCTCTACCTCTCTTAGTTATTTAAGTTCCACTCACTTTCATAATCTGAAGGATCTCCTGTATAGGCT
>JAPXKQ010000175.1:0-4590 GCA_033809995.1 Tissierellaceae bacterium | reverse complement strand
AAAAAAACAATACTTTCCGCTTCCATTAAAATTTTATTACCTAGACCTCTCAAGTGAATCATTTTTCTAAAAAACGTATTTAGATCAGTATCTCTTACTGCAACTATATATGGTATTCCATATCTTTTTTTCATTTTCATAGCAAATCTCCTAACGTTTTTAATTCAAAACATTTTCTAAATACATTTTTGCGACGCTTGAATCTGAATAATTTAACACTGTATTGTAAGCATTAGTAGCGATTTTAGTTTTTTGACTTATATCAATTTGTGATATCGTTGTTAATATGTTAACTAATTCATTAACGTTTCCTTCCTCACACAAGTAACCATTCACTCCATCTCTAATAATGCCATCTACCCCTCCACGCTTTGATGCTACTACGATACAATTTGACAACATTGCTTCTAAATAAACTAATCCAAATGTCTCTTTACTACTTATCATAATAAAACAATGTGCATTATTCATTTTTTCAATAACTTGATCTCTTGTTAATCTGCCATGGAAAATTATATTATTTTCAAGATTTAATTCTCTTGACAAATCTATCAATGAATTTTTTTCTTCTCCTTCACCAATTATGTCAAAAATGAACTGCTTGTCTGGAAAAGCTAACTTAAGCGATTCGATTATCTTATCTACATTTTTTCTTTTAATTAACTTACCAACAAAGACTATTCTTAAATCCTTTTTTTCACTAAATTTTTTGACATCTATTTTACTCTGTTCAATATATAAATCCGGTACTCCAGAACTACAAACGAAAGGTTTTTCATTTATATTTAAGATTTTTTGAATATCTTCCGATGCGCTTTCTGATCTACACCCAATCACATCAACAGATTTAATTAGTTCACGATACTCATTATTTTTTTCTGCTAAAAGATATCCGTCACCGTGAATAATTAAAGCATATCTTGATTTTAAGTCATTTTTTAAATAATTCATAATTGGTAACTGGGGATTTATCCAGTGACCAATAACGACATCTGGACAATAATTGTCACTTTTTAAAATTTCTAAAATCTTATTTTTCTGTCTAACAATATTACGATCTGCAAACTTTCCCTTTGGATAAATTTTACTAATTGGTAACCTGTTAACAGAAACGCCTGAGTCTACAAAGAAGGTGTTCTTTCTTGTTTTATAACTTAAATAGGTTCCTTCGGTAATTGTAGCAATTTTCTTTTTTGCAAAACTCGGTAAAAAATACAATGGTAATAAATATTTTTTACTATTCAGAATTACTCTAACTTCATGTCCCTGTTTGATTAGTTCTCTAGCAAAGTATTGTACTACACCTGTAGGGACTGATTTTTTATCATCTGGCAACGGATAACTTGATGTTAAAATAAGTATTTTCATTGTGTATCACTCCCTATGAATTGATAAGGTCATTGTTGCGCGCTAATTAAATATTCATGACTCTGAAAAGCATCTTTAATTGAACTGTTCTTTTCTTTGCCCTTTAGCACATTATAAATATGCTGATACTCATCTTTAATACCTTTATCTTGTCTTAACTTTATCTTAGTATTTTTAATGCTACCATACTGATTCATTTTAATGTAGTTGTCCATTTCGTATACCTGACCGTTAGTGAACACTCTCAATTGCTCTTTAGGGTATTTTTTTGATCCCATTGATGTATAAACAATGTTTCCAATTGCTCCAGACGAAAATTTAAGAGAAATTAGAACGTTATCATTCTTTGGATAAGCATCATTCTTGGCAAATTTTATTTCAAGTGACTCTAGTTCACTTCCATCAAGATATTGAATTACGTCAATAAAATGAATAGCTTCTCCTATGATTCTTCCCCCGCCAATTTTTTCATCTTGGGTCCAGTGGTTATTAGGTATAAAGCCTGCATTTGCAATATAATCATAAACGGCAGGGATTTTGTCCGTAGAAAGATCTTTCTTAATCTTTTTAATTAGAGGAGCATGCCTCCTATTAAGACCAATGAACAATTCTCCCTCGGATTTTTCATATGAAGCTTTGATCATATCTAACTCTTCAAGTGTTAAGCACATTGGTTTTTCACAGTATACATGTTTACCCGCATTGAGGGCTTCTACGATAAACTTTGCATGTGTATTATGTTGTGTTGATACAACTATTAAATCAATAGATGGATCCTCAATTAATTCTTTATAGTTATTTGTGGTGTAATCAAATGAAAAAACATCTTGTGCCTGAGAAGTTCCTACTCCTCCAGTAGTTGCTAATCCTTTAAAATGATATAACCCAGTATCCTTCATAATTGGTAATAACGTATTCTTAGCAAAGTTTCCAGCACCAATTAATCCCACGGAAATTTTATCTGATCCAATCGTTGACTTCTTTTGATCATTAACCACTTTATTTAACCACTTATTTTCATTGGGTGAGTACTTTAAGAGAATCCCTATATAATCTTCATTATTCTTATTTGTTGTAATTATTTCATACGCTCTCTCTGCATCATCAAAGTCAATTTCGTGAGTAATCAAGTCTGAGAAATCCACACGCTTATCCGCAATTAACCTAATAAACTCTTCGAGATTTCTGCCTTCAGTGAATCTTACGTGGCCAATTGGATAGTCAATTCCTTTTTCTTCGTAATTAGAATCATATCTTCCGGGTCCATAAGATCTAGCAATCGTAAAAGTTAACTCCTTCTCGTAGTACGGACGTCTATCGATATTCATTTGAGTAACACCAATCATACAAATGGTACCTCGGTCACGAGCTATTGCTGCGGCTAAGTCCATAGGATCATTGCTATTAGTAGCAGCAGTTATAATTACCTTATCTACTCCCCTACCTTTTGTTAAGGATTTAGTAATATCCTCAGCATTCTCATTGTTTGACAAAATAAACGACTTTAAGTTAGTCCCCTTCAAAGACTTATCTTTGATGTCATAACCGATTACATCACAACCATATGCATCTAGTATTCTCGCAGTTATATGACCTAGTAGTCCTAATCCAATAACAGCAACAGTCTCTCCAGGTTCAACCTTTGCCTGATGAATGCCTTGAAGTGCTATGCCACCTAAAGCACATAAGGCACCTTGTCTGAAATCATCCATATTTTCAGGTATTTTAGCGATTAAATTCTTGTTTACACGATTCACTTCACTATGATAAGCCTGACCCGCCATAGCAACCAAATCTCCCGCAGAAATATCCGTAACACCTTTCCCAACCTCTACAACTTTCCCAACACCAGAATATCCCATTGGCATTGGCTCTTTCAAACGTGTAAAAGCAGAATCTACAGTAGTAAGCACTCCATCTGTTGACATTTTTTCCAATACTTTTTTTACTTGATCAGGTCTCTCAAGAGCCTTTTGAACTAGATTTTTGCCGCCAAAAGAAGTAAGTCCTCGTTCTGTACCTGCACTTACAACTGAATATAAAGTTTCAACTATTACGTGATTTTCCTTTACTCTTGGTACTGGGGATTCTATTAGTTTTACTGTACCGTCATTCACCATCAGAAATAACTGTTTCATCAAATCGACCTCACTTCTATATTTAATACTCCAAAATGTCTGCAATTCTCTTACTTGCAAAGCCATCTCCATATGGATTGCTAGCTTTGCTCATCTTGTCATACTCATTCTGATCTTCCAAAAGTTGCTTAAATGTTTTATAAATAACCTCTTCATCGGTTCCTACAAGCTTAAGAGTACCTGCAGCAATTCCCTCAGGTCTTTCAGTTGTATCACGCATTACAAGAACTGGCTTACCTAAACTAGGGGCTTCTTCTTGAATACCACCACTATCAGTTAATATTAGATAGGATCTAGCTAGGAAATTATGAAAATCCACTACCTCTAATGGTTCAATTATCCGTATCCTATCACAGTCACCAAGGATTTCCTGGGCAGCTTGTCTGACTACTGGATTCATATGGATAGGATATATGGCCTTTATATCTTTCCTCTCATCGATAATGCGTTTGATTGCCCTAAACATATTCCTCATGGGCTCACCTAGGTTTTCTCTTCTGTGAGCAGTTATCATAATTAGTCTACTATCTGATGCCCATTCTAGGTGTTCATGGGTATAATCATCTCTGACAGTTGTTTTTAGTGCATCTATCGCCGTGTTCCCAGTTATATAAATAGTATTAGGATCTTTGCCTTCATTTAGTAAGTTCTCCTTTGATAACTCTGTAGGTGCAAAATTATATCTTGATATAATACTTACAACCTGCCTGTTAAATTCTTCTGGATAAGGAGAGTAAATATTGTTGGTCCTTAAACCAGCCTCCACATGGCCAACAGGGATTTGAAGATAAAAGCATGCTAATGCAGTAACAAAGGTGGTTGATGTATCACCATGTACCAATACTATATCAGGCTTTTCCTTTTCTAATACACCCTTCATTTTCTCTAAAATATTTACCGTTACATCAAATAAGGTTTGCTTATCTTTCATAATAGATAGGTCATAATCAGGTGTAACATTAAAGGCATTTAAAACTTGGTCAAGCATTTCCCTATGCTGTCCTGTTACACACACAACTGTATTTATACTCTTTCTTGTCTTTAGTTCCTTTACCAATGGACACATCTTAATCGCTTCAGGCCT
>JAPXKQ010000174.1:0-4613 GCA_033809995.1 Tissierellaceae bacterium | reverse complement strand
ATTCAGGTATATTTTCTACCTCATATACATATTTTAAACCTCCTTAACCTAATGTTGCTAATTTTCCGTCATCACCCACTGCAACATACATACCATTTCCATAGCATACGCCATTTATGGCACTACTACCAAAACTGCTAGTCCTCTGTGTCCATTCGGCTGCATAGGGGATGGGTATTACTAAACTACCTGCTACACCAAATATATTTACACCACTCTTAATGTTTTCCGGCTTTAAATTAGCATCGCCTTTAACATATCCACTTCCATTATGAAAACCACTAGCAATAGCTTGGTTTACTGTACTTGGTGTAATTACTTTAGCCCCTTGATTTGGCATTGTACCTGTAGTCATCACACCATTAATACCTGCTGTATATCCATTAAGAATATGACTGGCTAATGCCGTAGCGTTTCCAGTAAAAGTACCTGCTGTACCACCCAAAGTAGCACCAGCACGAATATCACCTGCTTTAGATGGGGCTACTTGTGCTGTTACTATACCACCTGTTGTATATCCCGCTGGAATTGTTCGTGTTGGTTTTGTTGATCCAGTAATTGATAGCGTTGCTGTTTGAGAACCATTATTAGGCATAGTACCAGATAGACCAGTATCATCATCATTGCTGAAGGTTTTTCCTGCCAGTACATTTGCAGCAATGGCATTTCCTTCTGCACTGGCTTTAAGAAAAAAACATGAACTTGTTGTATCATACCAAACAGTATAAGCTTTACCTGCTATTAATGTTGGAGTAGTGGTTGTATTAGGTTTATAAAGATTTCTTGCTCCTTTGGCATCAGCATTAATCGTGGTTGGCGCACCATTGTTGTTTGCTGAAGCTATAAAAGTAAATGATTGACCGTTTACTAAATTAAAGAAACCTGTGGTTACTGTTATAGCTGTAGCTGTACCAGAAGCAGGGAAGTACTTTTGTATATTACTTATATTTGTTGTTAATGCATTATTTTTTGTGGCGAGTTCTTGAAGTGCATCTTCTACATTTGTTGCTGCTATTAAACCACTAGCGTCAGAAATTGAAACCTTGCTTGCCGAAGTTCCAACAGTATTCCAGCTTAATCCATTCCAGTATTTAATGTTATTATAAGTAGTGGATGTATCTATCCACACCATATTTTCAAAAGGGGTAGAAGGTTCTTCCGCTGTAACTGATACACCACTATTAGAGATAAAAATTTGCCAGTAATCAGTATTAGTTGGTAAATTACCTGTTGATGCGTTAATACAGTAATATATGCTATTGTTGTAATTAACTGCATTTCCAACAGAATAAGAATATGAATTATTATATTCTCCAACGAAACTTAGTCCGATACCCGGCGCACCTTGTTTTCCACGCAAAGAAAGTTTTTGCCACCAAACGTCTGTACCATCTCCAATCGGAGTATGATTTAAATTATTATCTTGTAATGACATATAAGTTTCAAAATTATAAAGTACAGTATTCCACTTATCATATGTGGTTAAATTTGAATAACTGCCCTTATTAGTAAACTGCCCTAATGTAGCATCAAATTCAGCTTGCTTCTGTTGTATATACCCATCCACATTATCCTTAGTAAAATTCTCTAATGCCACAATACAATCTTGCAATTTATTAAAATCTTCAGGAGACATCAACTTAGTAGCAAGTGTGACTGTAAGATTGCTTAACTCTGCTTGCTCAGAAGCAGTTAAATTAGGTTTGCTTTTTAATTCTCTATATCTATTTACATTTGCAACATCAGCAGATGTTATATCAACTTTTGTGGTAAATGTGTCTATTTGAGCAGGAAATGTTGATCTACTCATATTATGTAATCACCTCATTTTATATTATAGTTTTGTTAATCTTCTGCTTTTCCAATTTCCATCCAAGAAAATGAAATGCTACAAACATCATCCTCTTTGTCACCTCTATATAACCCTTCGTGGAATTTATGGCTTTCAGTATGTGTATCTACAATCCAAATATCACCCTTTGGACTTTTCAATGTTTTTGGTTTCTTATTATTAATAAATTTTATAAGATTCTCACGATATGTCTTACTAGTATCTAAATTACCATCAATAATATAAGTAGTTATAACTCCACTTTGATATTTTTGTGTACCATAAGAAATAGTAGGAAATTCATCAAATCCCTCATAAACATGCCTTTGAACATTAGTAGAAATATCAGATACATCAAGATTGGCAAATAGGGGATAGGACTCTTCATTATCTGTAATCCACCAATATTGATAATCACATTGAATTTGTGTGGTAAAAGCATCTCCTTCAATATCCCCACTCATAGGTATTACTTCGTATTCATAAATAATTGAAGTAACTGGAGTTCTGTCCATATAATAAAAGTTCCCATCTTGTGCTGTGGGAACTGTTGCTAAATCCATAAAATTTAATGATGTTATTTTTCGTCTACGAATTTTCCAATGAGTAATTTCAAGCCCCCCAAGAGAAACATTACCACTTTCAAGATCATTCTGAAACTTAGCAAGAAGATATGTGTGAATACTCCATTCTTCCCTAGTATTATCTGTTATATCTGCAAAAGCTGTACTTGTTATAATTACTTCATCATAATATACATTTCGCATTGACAAATCAAAATTTTGACCAATAGCAGAAGGCAACTCACTTCTAAAATCACAAATTCCAAAAGAATCATACCCAAGTATTAAAGCCATATTTTATCTACCCCCTACATCTTGTTCCACATATAAATCACATACATTACCATCAAATTTAATTCCTAAATAATACTTTGATTGTTCAGATGGATTAAATAGATCAGAGCAAATTCGATATTCAGCATTATATATATTTTTCTTTAACCAAAATCTACCTTCCGTATCTGATTCGTATATAAATTCAACCCATATATCACCAACATTACTATGTAATCTAAATAATTCTGTGATACCATCTCTATTTAATACCTCTACATCGCCTACGCAAGTAGAAATAGTTTGAGTAGTAACTTCATTTTTTAAATTCACTAATTCAACCCATATTTTTAATACAAATGAATAAAAATCCTTTAAACCCTCATTAAAAATAATTGCACCATTAGTTAAATCAACTATATCACTATCAATATAATTAATTGATCCTTCAATCACTTCGCCAATAATTTGTGTAGTATTCCACGATAACCTTACAGAAGCTTGAGCAGAAACATTTTCAGACATCAAAGAAATATAATTAGCAGGAACTTCATATCGTACAGTAAAACGAATTTTGCCTGTACTATTAATTAAATCGGATTGTGAACGAACTTGCAATTCTATATAATAATCATCTTCTGTATTAAATCCAGAGAATTCATACTCAATTGTATCTGAAAATATTTCAGGTGTTACCATTAAAACTTCTTGCTGGGAATTATAAAGTATCATTAGAAAACTCTTAATAGGGATACCTTCAGCTTGGTTATATTCACCAGTAAATAAATAACTACTATTGAGAATCTCTCCACCGTCAACTATATTAACTAAATTACAAGTTGGGGTAGAATAACAATTAAAAATTATCCAATCGCTTATAGCAGATTCATTGTTTTGATTCCAAACTGTTATAGTAAATTTATATGTATTACCATTTATCAAATAATCTTGTGGGATTATATGAAATGAATTATACGAATTTGTCTTGCCTGTATCATAAGCTAATTCTAATGTGTTGTTATTATATATAACTATTCTATAACTTATTTGTCTATCCCCTAAGTTTTTCCAACTTATTGTAATCTGTTTTGACGAATCTAAAGTATCATTATTAGGAGAAATTGAAGTAGGACGCAAAATCAAGTTACACCACCGCCTTTCTTAATGTGATGAAATTTATTTTAATTTAAACATCTTTGACAAGTCATCTTAATAGAATTCATGTTCACTTCAACATAATGTGTATCAGTTATAGTAGGGGAAGAATGCCCTAAATAATGTTGTACATCATGCAATGATGCGCATTTCAGGAGCATATCATAGTCGCATTCGTATCCTTATGTGACATACTCCTGCCCAGTAATCTCCTTATACTGGGATTCGGTTATCTTGCCCTTCTGAACTGCTAACTGACATTGCTCTATCGTTGCCATACCTAACGGATATGCAAATTTAAGCCATTCATACATTTTACAGCACCTCCAGCATGAGATTAGTTACTTGCTGACCTATAGTCTCAATGGCAGACAAATACTGCTCTAAAGGCAATACAGTTTCGTCATATTCCCAACCGTGGAAGCCTTCTTCGCCATCATTGTCAATCCGCACGATGTTTTTGCGGATATATACTTTGTCACCTAAAACCTCAACAGGTTTCACTTCAATTGCTGTACTTTGTATTTTCATAATCCCGCCTCCTTATTGTGGTACATACACCAAGCGACCGCCGATATCCCGATAACGAGTAGAAGGGGCATTATGCACATACCAATAGAAAGCCCCACCATACGAACCGCTATTCCAAGCACCGCCCAAACGGGCAATCTTATAACCATTTGTGGTTGCAGCCTGATAGAAGTAATCACCAACAGGTAACGCAGTATCACCAAGAACTTCTCCAGGAACAAACAACCAGTCAAATTCTTCACTGTATGCCATAGCTGAAA
>JAPXKQ010000173.1:0-4615 GCA_033809995.1 Tissierellaceae bacterium | reverse complement strand
GATATAACTTTAGCATCCATATATAGACCAAAATTGACAACAATAAGAGAACCTTATTATGATATAGGAGCTGTAGCTATAAGAAGGATATTAAAATCCATATCTGGTGAACATATCGAAGAAAAGAGTATTAAATTACCAATACAAATGATTGTAAGAGAAAGTACTAAAAAAATATAAAAAAAGTTTGGAATATTGTAGAAGTATGATATAATATAATAAAACAATACAAAGTGGGGAGATTATGTTTTATAATCATAAATCCTATCAAAATTTAATATTTTTAAAATACAACCACAGATAATCGTCTGTGGTTTTTTTGAACCACTTTAGCTTGGTAACATAAGAAAATATATTATAGGAGGTATTATTAATGAACAAAGTTTATATTGACGGAAATAGTCTAGACTTAGAACAATTTATCAATGTGGTTAGATTTAATGCTAAGGTTGAGTTAACACCTGAGGCTGTGGAAAAAATCAATAAAGCAAGAGCTGTAGTAGATAAATTTGTAGATGAAGAAAAAGTTGTATATGGCATTACTACAGGTTTTGGTAAATTCAGTGATGTAGTAATAACAAAAGAAGAAACAAAAGAGTTACAAAAGAACTTAATTATTAGCCATGCATGTGGTGTTGGCGATTTATTAGATGAGGAAATCGTTAGAGGGGTAATGCTTCTTAGGGCAAACGCTTTATCAAAAGGATTTTCAGGTGCTAGATTATCGACAATCAATACTTTAATAAATATGTTAAATAGCGGTGTACACCCACTTATCCCAGAAAAAGGATCCCTTGGTGCAAGTGGGGACTTAGCACCATTGGCACATATGGTTTTAGTTATGATAGGAGAGGGTGAAGCTTTTTATAAAGGTGAAAGAATGTCCGGTAAGGAAGCTATGGCAAAAGCTAATATACCAACCATTGAACTTACTTCCAAGGAAGGTCTAGCATTAATTAACGGAACTCAAGTTATGACTTCTGTTGGAGCACTTACTATTTATGATGCAATAAACCTTAGTAAAACTGCAGATATAGCAGCATCGTTAACAGTTGAGGCTCTAAATGGCATTACTGATGCTTTTGAAGATAGAGTTCATAAGGCTAGAAATCAAAAAGGTCAAATTGGTACAGGAAAGAACCTATTATCCATATTGCAACAAAGTAATATGACAACAAGACAAGGTGAACTAAGAGTTCAAGATGCTTATTCATTAAGATGTACACCACAAATTCATGGTGCATCAAAGGATTGCTTCTCATATGTAAAAGAAAAAGTAGAAATTGAAATGAATGCAGCTACTGATAACCCACTAATCTTTGTAGATGATGAAACAGTTATTTCAGGTGGGAACTTCCATGGTCAACCTATGGCTTTGAGCTTCGATTTTTTAGGAATTGGTATTGCAGAACTTGCAAATATATCGGAAAGAAGATTAGAAAGATTAGTTAATCCAGCATTAAGCAACGGATTACCAGCCTTCTTAGTAGAAAAGGGAGGAGTTAATTCAGGCTTTATGATTGTTCAATATGCTGCTGCTGCATTGGTATCAGAAAATAAGGTTTTAGCACATCCAGCTAGTGTTGACTCAATACCTTCTTCAGCAAACCAAGAGGATCACGTTTCTATGGGTACTATTGCTGCAAGAAAAGCAAGAGAAATCTTTAAAAACACACGAAAAGTATTGGCTATGGAAATCATGGCAGCATGTCAGGCTATTGATTTAAGAGGAAATAAAGGATTAGGATTAGGAACAGATGTAGCATACAATATAGTTAGAGAACAAATTTCAAAAGTTGTTGACGACAGAATAATGTATTTGGATATAAATACATGTGAAGATATTATTGAATCAAATGTTTTAGTGGAAAAAGTGGAAGAAAAAATAGGGAATCTGTTATAATATGTAAAGGAGGGGTTCCATCCCCTCCCGATTTATAACGAATAGTGAGGTGAAAGAATGAAAGCGACTTTAGTAATTAAAAATATAGATAATTTAATTACCATGATGGGGGAAAATAGACCCAGAAAAGGAAAAGAACAAGGAGAAATAGGATTGATTAGCAACGGTGTAGTTGCTATCAAAGAGGATAAAATCATATATGTTGGAAGTGGAGATTTGCCTTCAAATATCGAAACTGATGAAAATACAGTAGTTATTGATGGCAAGGGTAAAACTGTAACTCCAGGACTGATAGATGCCCATACTCATTTGGTCCATGGTGGTTCACGAGAACATGAATTGTCCATGAAGTTAAAAGGAATGGCATATTTAGATATTTTGGCTGCTGGTGGTGGTATCCATAGCACTACTAAAGCAACTAGAAATGCATCTTTTGATGAATTATACAATAAAGCTAAAAAAAGCCTAGACACAATGTTGAGTTTTGGCGTTACAACAGTGGAAGCAAAATCGGGATATGGTATAGAAGATTTTGATACAGAATTGAGACAATTGGAAGTAGCCAAAAAATTAAATGAAGACCATCCAGTGGATGTTGTATCGACATTTATGGGTGCACATGCTGTACCAATGAAATATAAGGATAATCCTGATGAGTTTGTAGATATTATAATAAATGAAATGCTACCTGAAGTTAATAAAAGAAAGTTAGCTAAATTCTGTGATGTATTCTGTGAAGAAGGAGTATTTACGGTTGAACAAACTAAAAAGATATTACTTGAAGCAAAGAATAAATATGGTTTGATACCAAAGGTTCATGCCGATGAAATTATTTCACTTGGAGGAGCTGAACTTGCTGCAGAAATAGGGTGTATTTCAGCGGATCACCTAATAGCTGCAAGTGATAATGGTATTAAAGCTATGGCTGAAAAAGGAACTATAGCCAATGTATTGCCTGGAACGAGCTTCAATTTGCAAGCAGGACATTTTGCTAGGGCTAAGAAAATGATTGAAGAAAATGTACCGGTAGCTATTTCAACTGACTATAATCCTGGAAGCTGTCCTACTGAAAACTTGCAATTAGTTATGAGCTTTGCATCATTAATTATGAAATTGACTCCTGAAGAAGTAATAACTGGGGTTACTATAAATGGAGCTGCTGCATTAGGATTAGAAAATGTTGTAGGAAGTTTAGTAGAAGGTAAAATGGCTGATTTAGTTATATTTGATGCCCCAAATTTGGATTATATAATTTATCACTTTGGCATAAATCATACTGAAAAGGTAGTTAAAAAAGGAAAGTTGGTTTACGATAAAAACAACTGCATGTACTAGTTTTTACAAAAAACATGAGTTATAATAATAATAAATATATTAGCTTAATAGAAAACTGTTAAGCTAATATTATTTTTTGACTAGGGGGCTACCACTATGGCATCTAAAGCAATTAATATAATGTTAGTTGATGATCATATCATTGTTAGAGAAGGAATAAAATCTTTAATTGAAAAAGATAAAGATTTTAGAATTATAGCAACTTCTGACAATGGTATTGAGGCTGTTGAAAATGCCAAGATATACAATCCCCATATAATTATTATGGATATAAATATGCCTAAGATGAATGGAATAGATGCTTTAAAAATCATTAAAGATCAGGGTATAAATTCTAAAGTTATTATCCTTACATCCCAAACCAAAAAGGAATACATTATAGCAGCAACGAAATTAGGTGCTAAGGGATACTTATTTAAAAATTGTGAAACCAATGATCTTATTAAAGCAATTCGTGAAGTAAGTATAGGTAGAACATATATGGACCAATCGGTTGCAGATATATTAACTCAAAATATATATAATGAAAAGGAAAATAATAATATACAATTAGAAAAGATAAAGCTATTATCTAGACGTGAATATGAAGTTTTAGCATTAATGGCTGCTGGGTTTAATAATAAGGATATAGGTAAAATGCTTTTTATTAGTGAGAAAACAGTCAAAAATCATATTACAAAACTATTTAAAAAGATTGAAGTAGTGGATAGAGTACAGGCTACTATCTTTGCTTATCAAAATGGAATCAAATATATAAATAGCTAAGGAGCACCTCTTAGAGTGTCTTTATAACTTTTTAAGAAAGTTAAAAAAACATATTGACATTTTAATATGTCCCGTGTATAGTATTTAATTGTGAGGCAAAACTAAACAAAGACAACTTAAAAAAAGATTAAAAAAAGTAGTTGACTTGAGTTTAAAAATTTGCTATACTAAGTAAGTCACCTCGAGAGAGGGTGAGATGAACCTAGATAATTAAACAGTGTGAGACTTTGAATAAATTACAAGAAACAAATTTTTAAGTCAGCAAATAAAGAGCTGATCAAACTCAAAACTTTTGCCCAAAAGCTTACAATTTCACAAAATCAAGATTTTGGAAATTGCATAGTTTTGGATAAACAAGACTAAGCATTTCGTCATAGCAAGCTATGACAAAACGCAAGTCAAAGTTTTAAATGAGAGTTTGATCCTGGCTCAGGACGAACGCTGGCGGCGTGCCTAACACATGCAAGTCGAGCGAAGTAAGTTCGGATGAAATTTTCGGATGGAATTTGAACTTATCTTAGCGGCGGACGGGTGAGTAACGCGTGAGGAACCTGCCTTCCACAAAGGGATAGCCTCGGGAAACTGGGATTAATACCTTATGACACTAAAATA
>JAPXKQ010000172.1:0-4628 GCA_033809995.1 Tissierellaceae bacterium | reverse complement strand
CTATTGTTACTTGCCGCATCCATTTCTATTACATCCATAATGGACTCATTAAGTATCCCCTTACAGGAATCACATTCATTGCAGGGGTTACCATCTTTGGGGTTTAAGCAATTTACGGCTCTTGAAAATATTTTTGCTGCTGATGTTTTACCTGTTCCTCTTGTACCTGAGAAAAGATAAGCATGACCTATATTTCCATTTAGGACTTGATTTTTTAACGTTGTAGTTATATGTTTTTGACCCAATAATTCATCAAATGTCTTAGGTCTATATTTTCTATATAAGGCTTGATACATAATATCACCTATCTATTATTAATATTTAATATTATATCAGATTGTTACACAAATTACACTCAAAAAGGACTTGTTTCTTGTACAAGTCCTCACAGCTTTTCTCTTATTAATTTTTCTACTTCATCTGATTCAGGAAATCTTCCAAGGTCTTTTTTGGAAAATAAAAGCTCATCTCCTAATTTTACTTCAAATACTCCGCCGCCTGATGTTATTAAGCTTACCATTTCGACATTGTTCTTATGTTCGTCTAGTATGTTTTTTGCAAGAGCAACTGCCCTATCAAGGTAACCTCAAGCAGTACAATACTCAATAGTAATTTTTTTATTCATCAATCTACACCCCCTGTTATGATTATTACCCATCTAATGTTGTTACTATTCATAAAATGATAGGTAAGAGTTAAGAACTAAGAGTGAAGAGTTTAAAAGACAGTGAACAACACACTGTATCTGTCATCCCGACCAGTAATAGAGGAATCTCCGGTTTTAAACAGAATAATCTCTAATTCTTAATTTTTAATTTTTAATTAATCTTTATTATAAGCTGTATGACCTATTGATGGTAATATGTTATTATGTATATTAAGAATGGTAGTCGATTGCGGGTGATTGAAATTTCTAATAACATCTCTAACATAGAAAAACTAAATATACTTCATATAGATATGGATGCTTTCTATGCTTCTGTTGAAATACAGGATAATCCAAAGTTAAAAGGGAAACCCGTGATTGTAGGTGGTTCTGAGGATCATGGAATAGTAACTACCGCAAATTATGAAGCAAGAAAATTTGGTGTTCATTCAGCTATGCCTATATTTATGGCAAAAAAGCTTTGTCCTAAAGGCATATTTTTACCTGTTAGAATGAAAAGATATAAGGAAGTTTCTTGGCAAGTTTTCAAAATCCTATATGATATTACTGATTTGGTAGAACCAGTATCAATTGACGAGGCTTATATAGATATCTCTCATATTGAAATGGATGCCCTAAATGTAGCCCATCTAATAAAGAAGAAAGTTCTTGAAAAAACAGGATTAACCTTATCTATAGGTATATCCTATAACAAATTTTTAGCCAAAATTGCTTCCGATTGGAACAAACCCAACGGTATTAAGGTAATTACCCAGGATATGATTCCAGAAATCCTATTGCCTTTACCAGTAAAATCTGTCCATGGCATTGGTCCTAAATCAGCCGAGAGACTAAACAATATAGGTATTTATACGGTGGAAGATTTACTCAATCTTTCAGAAGATTTTTTAGTTGAACTCTTTGGCAAGTGGGGAAATGATATTTATAATAGAATAAGAGGAATAGATAATAGGAAAATTAACACCGAGAGAGAAAGAAAGTCCTTGGGTACAGAAACCACTTTTAATGAAGTAACTAATGATAAGGAGATTCTTAAGTCTTATCTATATAACTTTTCAATTGAAATTGCAGACTCATTGGCAACTAATAAAATACAAGGCAAAACAATTACTTTAAAGATAAAATACGAAGATTTCAAAGTTAAAACAAAGAGTAGGACCTTATTAAATGATATTTATTTAGCTAATGATATTTATGAAACTGGCATATCCCTATTAGATGAAATTAAATTACATAAAAATATAAGACTTATAGGTTTAACTATCTCTAACCTTTCTTCTACGGAAATGGAACAATTGTCCTTTTTTGATTAATAATACCACCAAGGATAACAGGAAGGTCTTTCCTTCCTGTTATCAATTTCTAATTAAAATGGTCCCCAATTTATAGCTACACCTATAATTGTATATATCCATCCAACTACAGTAACTTCTATTACTACAGGGAAAATGAATTTAAACCAACGATCAAAAGGCACTCTTGAAACTGCTAACATCGCCATTAAGCCGCCTAGTGTTGGATAAATTAGGTTTGTTATCCCATCACCAATTTGAAAAGCTAATGTAGCAGTTTGGCGTGTCATGTGAAGCAGGTCACTCAACGGAATCATAATAGGCATCGTAGCCATCGCCTGTCCACTGCCTGAAGGAATTACAAAGTTGATTATTCCATGAACTACACTCATAAGTACTGCAGATACCATAGTTGGTAAATTCTTTAATGGCATTGATAGACCATAAATTATAGTGTCACTAATATTACCTTTACTAAGAATAATAGAGATTGCTCTTGCAACACCTACTATCAATGCACCAGAAGTTACTTCAGAAGCTCCTTGTATCATAATTTTTACAAAATCGTTTGGATTTATTTTTGCTACAATACCAACAATAATTGATCCTATGAAAAATACTGTAGTAATCTCTTGCAAATACCATTTATATTTTAGAGTACCAAAAATAATTATACCAATTGTACCTATAAGAACAGCTATAACTGCCTTATGGGTACCTGTCATCTTATAATCCTCTATATTTTTTGAAAGATTTAATCCTTTTGTATCAATATCAGCTACTAGACTTGCATTAGGATCTGCTTCGATTTTTTTAACGTATTTTGAAATAGAATATGCTAAGACTGCCATTGAAGATAAACAATATAATGATCTAATACCAAATCCAGAAAATACTGGAAGTTCTGCTATTTCATGTGCAACTCCTACAGTATAAGGATTTATAGGTGATGTTGCAAAACCAAGTCCTATACCCCCTATTGTCATAGCAGCTCCAACCATTAAGTCATAGCCTAAAGCAAGTGATACTAAAATCCCTATTGGAACTATAGCAATATTGTTTTCAAAACCAACTACTGCACCTAATAGCCCAAATAAAAATGTCACTACCCAAATCAAAATAGTATTTGAAGTCTTTTTGCTTCTAATTTTTCCAACGCCAACACCAATTCCATTTTCTAAAGCGCCAGTTGTATCTATAACTTTAAAAAAGGCACTAGCAAAGAATACTATAAATATGATATTAGCAGCAGCTACCATACCAGCTGGTATGGCTTGAAACATATCAAATAATCCAACAGGGCTCTTTTCAGTATATGAGAAGCTATCTGCCACAACTACTAACCTACCATTAACTTCTTCTCTTCCAAATTCACCTGCTGGAATAATATAGGTTAGAACTGTCACCATTACAATAATCATAAATAACAATATGTAAGAGTGTGGCATCTTCCTATACCATTTTTTATTCTCATTTTTCTTATTCTCATTCTTAATCATTATCTTATTCCCCCTCTTTATTCAAACTCATTTAAATAGTCTATTGCTACTTGAGCCATAGATTGAGATAAAACTAATAGATTAGTATCATTGAAACCAAACTTTGGATGGTGATGAATTACAGTTTCACTATTTTCAGGAGTTATACCAATAAAATAATAAACTGAAGGAACAATAGACGCAAAGTATGCAAAATCTTCTCCACCCATGTTAGCTTCTTCTTGTTTGTGAACGTTCTCCTCACCAATTATTTTAGAAATTGAATTCATTGCTAATTTAGCCATTTTTTCATTATTGATAAGTGGAGGAAAGCGTTTAGTATATTCAAATTCGTAAGATCCTCCATATGACTTAGTTGTTGTTTTTAATATTTCCTCAATGGCTTCTGGAATCCAATCCCTTAAATCTTGATGGAAAGTTCTAACTGTACCCTTTACTTCTACTTCGTTTGGTATTACATTGTTTGTCTCCCCACCATGTATGGAACAACAAGATATAACTACAGGTTTTAATGGATTTACTCTCCTGCTCACAATACTTTGAATACTGCAAATTACTTGGGAAGTTATTACTATAGGATCAATAGATAAATGTGGTATACCAGCATGTCCACCTTTACCAATTATCTTAAATGTAAATACATCGGGAGAAGCCATTACTGGACCTTCTTTAATATGCACCTCTCCTTCCTTAAAACCTCCCCATAAATGACAACCAATAGCTGCATCAACATGAGGATTTTCCATTACCCCCAGCTCAATCATAGGTTTTGCTCCACCTTCTGTTTCTTCAGCAGGTTGAAATACTAGTTTTACGTTTCCATGTAATTCATCTTTTAAATCGTTAAGAATCATAGCAGCCCCTAAAACCCCAGCTATATGTCCATCATGTCCACAAGCATGCATCTTTCCTTTGATCTTAGATTTGTATGATACATCTGCTGCTTCTTGGATTTCTAGAGCATCCATATCAGCCCTTAGTAAAATGGTTTTCCCAGGCTTTTCACCTTTAATTAGTCCCACAACACCAGTTTTAGCAATACCCTTTTGTACTTCTATTCCCATACTCATTAACTCATTAGCTATAAGTTTTGATGTCTCATGCTCCTGAAATGCAAGTTCTGGATGCATGTGAATTCTGTGTCTAATCTCAACAATTCTGTCGTAATAT
>JAPXKQ010000171.1:0-4646 GCA_033809995.1 Tissierellaceae bacterium | reverse complement strand
ATATAAATCAATTGCCTAATTTATCTCCCTTTTTTACTTTTCGCTCAGGCTGTATCAATACAACTCCACCATCTGCATAGATACCCAATACTAAAACTTCTGACTGAAAACCTGCAATATTTCTTGGAGGAAAATTTACTACTCCTAACACTTGCTTTCCTATCAATTCCTCAGAAGTATAGAAATCTGTAATTTGTGCACTAGAATTTTTCAAACCTATTTCTTCCCCAAAATCTACAACTAGCTTATAAGCTGGTTTCCTTGCTTTTTCAAAGACTTTTGCTTCAACAATTTCTCCAACCCTAATATCTAGTTTTAGAAAATCATCAAACGTTGCCATAGCTTTCCTCCTTAAAATTAAAAGTATATTTCCATGAAATCATATTAGTTATCAATAAAATAAGTATATAAATATATGCTCCATATATTATCCTTGTGGCTCCATAATGTAGTCCAAATAATATACCTAGTACCATTATGGTAAGGAATAGTTCTAGAAGTCCATTTTTCCCTCCAGTAGTTTCAAATGCTAAGGAAAAAGGCAAATCAATCTTTTGTATCCTAAATACAATTGTACTTAATAATAACAGGTTGAGATACACGATAATTAAATCCAATGCTATTTTAGATTTAAATATTAATAAAAATATTAACCCTATCACTATATACACAGGTGTAAATAGATTGATAAATACAGCCTTTACTGCACCTTTATAAATAGATCCCCTATTCTTGATGGGTAATGTTTGATAAATCCATGCACCTTTATAATGCCCTGAATAGCTAATGAATCCTAAAATGGACGGAAGCATGAGAGATATAAAATATAATGCAAAGAATCTATTTACTGATGACATTTCCGAAATATTTCTATTAGAACCACTTGCGAAAAGCATTATAAATGGAAATATAATGCTAAACCCTAAGCTTGGATAAACTCGTAGTTTAAAGGTTCTTTCTTTTTTAATCATATTTGAAGTAAATTTAAAAAAGGCTTTTTCCTCATTATCCTTACATACCGTCCTAGCAATTAGATTAGTAAGCTTATCTTTATTTTTGCTTTTCTCATCTGCGCTATTTAGCTTCTGTAGGTTTCTTTCAAAGGTTGGTGTCAATTTTATATAAAGACTTATTGATATTATTGGGATTATTAATGCCAAAGCTGAAAATATTAATATATAATTCTCTCTATTCCCTTTTATAATCAAATCGAAAGGTGCTGCAAACCATAATGGGGGTAGTAAGTATTTCCACCAAGTAGGGTTAAACTCCAAACTATGCAAGTCTATAAAAGAAAAAACCCTTCCCATTAGTTGGTATCCAAGTGATATAAATATGGTTAAAAATATCTGAACATAATTTATTATATCCTTTAGCATTTCGCCATTAAAAAATCTTAGAATAAACATATATAAAAGTGCAGTTAATACAATTATGAATAAATCAATAAGAATTACTTCAGCAAAATATATTAATGAGAATAAAAGTCCGTGTTTAAATAATGAAGCTATGAGTGAAGGTCCAGCAAGTGCCATAGTAATCATAAATATATAGTAAAATATATGAAGTATTTTTGCCATATTTAGTGTTTTACTATTTACTGGCTTTGAAAGTATTATTTGTTTATCTCTTAGATCCAATAAAACTGAGCTAAAGTCTGAAATAAGAGATGTCATCATTAGAAACATAAACATACTAAAGATAATACTCATGGCATAAAAATTATTGCCAGGAATGAAAATAAAAAATATCATAAATACCCCAAAAATTAGATACATCAAAAGGGAGCTAATAAAATTGTTTTTATCCTTTTCAGATTTTTTATTGTTGTTATTTAGTATTGTAGCTACTTTTCTACTATCTAACAATAGCTTAATTTCTAGGATTCTTCTCATAATAGGATAGTCTACACCCATTTTTATGAATAATGTCTTAAATATGTCTAAGAATTTTAAATATTTAAAATCCCTCACTATATTCCCCTCCTACTGTAGAGACTATATCCTTTGCTATTTTTTCATATTCATTAAAACCTGTTAATTGATTGAATATCTTCTCTAAAGATCCTTCCATGGACCTGTTTTTAAGTTCATCAATATTTCCATCAGCTACTATTTCTCCATTGTTAATAAGAATAATCCTATCACTTAGTTTCTCAACTACCTCCATAATATGTGATGAGTAAAATATTGTTTTTCCCCTTTTAACAAGCCCTGATAATACCTCTTTAAATACCATTACACTATTTGCATCAATACCGCTCAATGGTTCATCCAAAAACAATATATCTGGGTCATTTAATAGAGCAGATATAATTAATGCTTTCTGCTTCATTCCTTTTGAAAAGGAACTTAGTCTAGCATCATATACCTCTCTGATTCCAAAAAGGTCCATTAATCTTTCTGCCTTTTTATTTACTTCTTCATATTCCATTCCATATAGTTCACCTATAAAAGTTAGATATTCCCTAGCGGTAAGATTTTCGTAAACTTCTGCAGTTTCTGGGACATAACCTATTTTCTTCTTATATTCAATATCTCCGCTATTGATATTTTGACCAAATATCTTTATCTCGCCTTCATATTCTCCAACTAATCCTAACATAATCTTTACAGTGGTACTCTTTCCTGCACCATTTGGGCCTATATATCCAATGATTTCTCCTTTGTTTATATCTAGATTTATATCATTTAAAACTCTTTTATCCCCATATGATTTATTTAAATTTCTGATTGTAATTATTGGCTCCATAATCGCGTACCTCCTTTAAAAATCTTGTTATTATTGTATCATATTGAAAAACATTTAAAAACCCTAAACCTTTGTATTGGTCTAGGGCTTTTACGCTCTAAAATTATATATGGCTTAATAATATCTATATTATCATGCCCTTAAGTATTTAACTGTACACTTTCATTGACTGAAAGCACCACTTAAAATATAATTATCCTATGTGAGGTGATTATGATGATAGAATGTAACGTTAACAACTTAGTTAAATATTACGGTGCCAATAAAATATTTGAAAATATATCCTTCGAACTACAGAGCAATGAAAGAGTTGGATTGATTGGGCTAAATGGATGCGGTAAAACTACCCTATTGAAAATATTGATGGGTTTAGAAGAATATCATGAAGGAAATATAAACTTTAGAAAGGGTGCTAAAGTTGGATACTTGGACCAGATTTTTAAATGTGAGTCAAATACTACAGTAATAGAAATCTTAGAAAGCTCATTTGAGGATGTATGGGATACCCGTCTTAAATTGCAAACACTGGAAAAGGAAATGAAAAACCTATCATCTGAAGCACAAGGCAATGAGATGAAAAATTATGGTTTGCTTTTGGAGAACTTCGAGCTAATTGGGGGATATGAAGTTGAAACAAATATCAATAAAATCTGTAATGGCCTTCTCATTCCAGATAGCTTTAGGGAAAAGTACTTTGAAAGCTTAAGTGGTGGAGAAAAGACAAGAGTACTTTTAGCAAAATTGCTTTTAGAGGAACCAGATATACTCCTTTTGGACGAACCGACTAATCACCTTGATATTAAATCAATTGAATGGTTAGAAGAATTTCTAACTAGTTATAAAGGTACTGTTCTCATGGTATCTCACGATAGGAGCTTCTTAGATAAAGTTGCAAACAAGATTTTGGAATTGGAACCTAATATAATGAAATCATATATAGGAAACTATAGTGATTACGTAATCGAAAAGGAAAGACGTTTTGAGATAGAATATAATGCATATATAAAAAGCATGCGAAAAATCGAGCAGATGGAACGCCAAATTGAAAGATATAGAATTTGGGGAGCCATGCGAGATAGTGAAAAAATGTATAAACGGGCTAAAGAGCTTGAAAAGAGATTAGACAAAATAGAAGTGTTAGATAGACCATCAACAGAACATTCTAAGATAAAATTATCTACCTCAAATATAAATCGTACCGGAAAAATTGTAATTAATGTGGAAAACTTAAGTAAATCATTTAAGGACAAAAGATTGTTTAATGATTTATCTTTTACGTTATATTATAAGGATAGACTTTGCATAATGGGTGAAAACGGTAGCGGTAAATCCACATTGCTTAGGATTTTACTTGGCGAAATTGAACCTGATTTTGGTAAGTTTAAATTAGGATCTAATGTTGCAATAGGATATTTGCCGCAAAATGTAACCTTTGAAGATGAGGAATTGACTATCTTAGACTATTTTTCAGCTAAACATAGGATAACTCAATCTGAAGCAAGAGCTGAATTAGCTAAGATGCTTTTTATCAGGGATGATGTATTTAAGAAAATCAAATCTCTATCTGGAGGAGAAAAATCTAGGTTAAAACTAGCTTCCCTTATTTTTGATAAGGTAAATTTAATGGTATTGGACGAGCCTACCAACCATTTAGATATCGATTCTAGAGAAGTATTAGAAGAAAGTCTTGCTAATTACGATGGTACTATACTTTTTGTCTCTCATGATAGATATTTTGTCCAAAAAATAGCTACAAAGATTATGATATTAAATAAGGCTAATTACAGACTATATCCAGTTTCCTATGATGATTATTTAGAAATTAGAGAAAGGGAAACTAGCTCAGAACCTGCAAAAAAAGAGGCTAAGGTAGCAAAACAACAAACTCTCAAACC
>JAPXKQ010000170.1:0-4646 GCA_033809995.1 Tissierellaceae bacterium | reverse complement strand
CAACACTGATTGTATAATTTTTCGGATTTTTTATGTAAATTTCTTTGCTGTCTCTCAATCTTGTGTCTAATGGAACACTTATATATGCTCCTTCCTTCACTGGTAGTTCCTCAGATTCAATGAAATCTCCAACGGTCTTGGAGTAAGATACTACCTCATAAATCTTACCATCCAAGTCGACGGTAACCTCATTGCCTCGGTACAAGAAAACGCCTAAAGATAATGTAACTACTATAGCTAGGATCATAAGGACTCTGACTTTACGCGCCTTTTTGATCATGCTACTTTCCATAAGTTTTCCTCCTTAAATTACGCTACGAAATAATTAACAATATATACTACGTAAATTGTAACTATTTTGTAACTATTTGTGACTATTTTAGTATTCTATACGATTAATTTATTTTTGTCAAATTTTTGCTATCATATTCGCAATATTCTGATAATAAGCTAACAGTTAATAGCTAACAACTAACAGCTAATAATCAGAAGCAACAATTACACCGAAGGTGTCATCCCGACCAACGTGGAGGGATCTACTGTTTTAAGACCCTAAATGATGACCAGATAATTGTGAATTGTGCATTGTGATTTGTTAACTGTACTCTTTTATCTTTACCATGATATAGAAAAATATTCCTTTTTCTACACTTTTTCAGGATAGCATAGCCCTCAGCATTTAATTGTGAATTGTGCATTGTGAATTGTGAATTGTGAATTTCGAACCCTTGACTTTCATACTATAAGTTGGTATAATAATAAATTAAATTGATTATTCTAAATGTAATATATAAAAATAGTGATGGGAAGAGTAGAAAAATCTTTTATTCAAAAGAGAGCTGGAACAGGTGAAAACCAGCAATAAAAATTTTCGAACATGGCCCCTGAATTTTATGGCTGAAGTCTATTAAGCTATAACGAGCACAGTCGTTAAACTGTAAGGTTTTTAACCTATTGAGTACTAAATCGTGAGATTTAGTTAAATTAGAGTGGTACCGCGAACTACCCTTCGTCTCTATGTTGAGATGGAGGGTTTTATTTTTATAGAAAGGATAGTGATAACAATGAAAAAATTCTATTTAACAACCCCGATTTATTATCCAAGTGACAATCTACACATTGGTCACACATATACAACAGTGGCAGCAGACACATTAAAAAGGTTTAAAAAACTATTAGGCTACGATGTATTCTTTACTACAGGCTCAGATGAACACGGACAAAAAATACAAGAAAAGGCCAAAGAAAACAATATGACACCTAAGGCTTATGTAGATGGAATAGTTGCAGATATCAAGGAACTATGGAAAATGTTAGAGATTGATTATGACTGCTTTATCAGAAGTACTGACCCCCATCACGAAAAGTCTGTACAAGATATCTTCACTAAACTTTATGAAAAAGGTGAAATCTATAAGTCAAAATATGAAGGACCATATTGTACTCCATGTGAAGCATTTTGGTCTGAATCCCAATTAGTTGACGGAAATTGTCCTGACTGTGGCAGACCAACCCATATTGCAGAAGAAGAAGCATATTTCTTCAGACTTTCTAAATATCGTGACAAGCTATTAGAACTATATGAAAACAATCCAGACTTTATTCAACCGGAATCAAGAAAAAATGAGATGGTTAACAATTTCTTAAAAGAAGGTTTAGAGGACCTATGTGTTACTAGAACAAGCTTCGACTGGGGAATTAAAGTTCCTTTTGATGAAAAACATGTAGTTTATGTATGGATAGACGCTCTTTCCTGCTATTTAACAGCTCTAGGCTATGGTACAGAAAATGAAGAGGACTTTAAGAAATTCTGGCCGGCTGATGTACATCTTGTGGGCAAAGAAATTGTAAGATTCCACACTATAATTTGGCCAGCACTATTAATGGCATTGGATATTGAATTACCAAAGAAAGTATTTGGTCATGGTTGGATATTATTTGATGATGATAAAATGTCAAAATCTAAGGGCAATGTAATTTACCCAGAGCCAATTATTGAATTGTATGGAATTGATGCATTTAAGTACTTCTTATTAAGAGAATTTTCCTTTGGTCAAGATGGTTCATTCACTAGAGAAAAATTCCTACAAAGATTAAATTCGGACTTGGCTAATGATTTAGGAAACTTAGTAAGTAGAACTGTATCGATGGTTGAGAAATATAACAACAGTATTGTCCCAGCTCCTGGAATTGAAGAGGAAATTGACAATTCATTGAAGGAATTAGCAACAGGCGTAGCCAATAAAGTGGAAACATTGATTGATAAATTAAACTTCTCCCAAGCAATAGAAGAAATTTGGAAGCTTGTTAGAAGATCCAACAAATATGTAGACGAAACTATGCCTTGGATATTGGCAAGAGAAGGAAAAACAGAAAGATTAAATACAGTGTTATATAATTTATCTGAATCCTTAAGATTGATATCTATATTAATTAAACCATTCATGAATAAAACATCAACTGAAATCCGTAAACAATTAGGATTGACAGATGAAGCTAAGTGGGCTGATGCTCTAACATGGGGGTTATTAAAACCAGAAACTAAGATAGAAAAAGGACAAATAATATTCCCAAGATTGGAAATAGATAAAGAATTAGTAAGACTAAATGATGCTAATCAAAAGTTGATAGATAAAAGATTAAATAAGGGAAAGAGGGAAGAAAAGGTGGAAGAAAAAACTGAAGTTAAAGTAGAAGAAAAACAACCTGAACCTGTTGAAGAATTTATAACAATTGATGATTTTGCAAAGGTTCAATTAAGATTAGGAAAGGTAGTCAATTGCGAAAATCATCCAAAGGCTGATAAATTATTGGTATTAACAGTAAAAATTGGAGAAGAAACTCGTACTATTGTTTCTGGAATTAGGAAATGGTATAATGCAGAGGACTTAATTGGTAAAAATGTAGTTGTTGCCTATAACTTAAAACCAGTAAAATTAAGAGGTATCGAATCAAAGGGTATGATATTGGCTGCAGAAGACAGTACTGGAAATTTAAGCGTGTTAACAACACTTGCAGAACTTGAGGATGGTGCGATTATATCATAGGAGGAAAATATGTTTATAGATAGTCATGCACATTTAGATGACGAGAGATTTGATGAGGATAGAGATTTAGTAATAAATAATTTACAAGATAATGGTATTGATATTGCTGTAAATATAGGAGCAGATTTACAATCTAGTATCAATTCAGTTGAGTTATCAAAGAAATATGAAAACATCTATGCAGCAGTGGGAATTCACCCCCACTCTGCAGATGAAGCAGATGGGAAAACCTTAGAAAAAATCAAAGAGCTGGCAGATAACGAAAAGGTAGTTGCCATTGGAGAAATAGGATTGGACTATTACTATGATAATTCTCCAAGAGATAAACAAAGGGAATGTTTTAAAGCTCATTTAGAATTGGCCAAGGAATTAAATCTCCCTGTAGTAATACACTCTAGAGAAGCAGCCCAGGAGACATTTGATATAATTGAGGAGGCTCAAGATGGAACCCTTAGAGGAGTAATGCATTGTTACTCAGGAAGTGTAGAAATGGCAGAGGAATATATAAACAAATTAGGATTTTATATTTCCATAGGTGGACCTGTTACTTTTAAAAATGCACGAGTCGTAAAGGAAGTAGCACAATCAGTTCCTTTGGACAAATTGTTAATTGAAACTGATTGTCCATATCTAACCCCAGAACCATATAGAGGTAAAAGAAACGAACCAATGTATGTAAAGTACACCGCCGCAGAAATAGCAAACTTACGAGGGATTACAGTAGAAGAATTAGCAGAAGCAACTAGTAGGAATGCGAGAAAACTCTTCCAATTAAGAATTAAAGATTAAAAGTTAATAATTATTTGGTTTACAATTTTTAATTCTTAATTTTTATTTATTAATTACACCGGAGGTGTAGCGTGATTAAAGAAGTAATAGTAGTAGAAGGAAAAGACGATATAACGGCTGTTAAAGCAGCTGTTGATGCCGAAGTCATTGCAACCAATGGCTTTGGCTATAATCAAAGATTAATTGAAACCTTAAAATCAATCTCAGAAAGAAGAGGAATTATAATCCTTACGGATCCAGATTATGAAGGTGAAAGAATCAGACGAGATTTAACCAAGAAAATAAAAAATGTAAAGCATGCTTTTTTACCTCAAGGTAAAGCGTTGAAAAAAGGCGATATTGGGGTTGAGAATGCGACAAAAGGAGATATCTTAGAAGCAATAAACAAGGCTAGACCTGAAAAGATAAAGACTGAAATCTTATTTACTAAAGAAGACCTTATAGAATTTGGACTCTCTGGTGGGGAAGGTTCCAGAGAAAAAAGAGAAAAGCTTGGCAACCTCTTGGGTATAGGCTATAGCAATTCCAAGCAATTTCTAAACAGATTGAACAATCTTGGAGTATCAAGGGAAGAATTTATCAAGGCTATAGAAAGGGTGGGCATAGATGGAAGATAAAAGACTGTATTCTCCTAAATATATAAAGGAGATAGTAAATAAATATGATTTCGCCTTCTCTAAAAGCCTTGGACAAAATTTTCTTATCGATGGAAATATAGTAAGGAAAATCGTTAGAGAAGCCAATATAACAAAAGATGATTATGTTTTAGAAATAGGACCAGGAATAGGTACATTGACTGAAGAACTTGCA
>JAPXKQ010000169.1:0-4672 GCA_033809995.1 Tissierellaceae bacterium | reverse complement strand
GATTTTTGCAAGTTTGTTTTTTTATTCTTGCATATTGTCAATAACTTTCATTGTAAATTCCCTAGTTCCTAATTTTCCACCTAAATCTACAGTTCTATTATGTTTATCTTTAAATGTATTGGACAATGCTTCTTCAATCTTTTTTGCAGCCTGACTTTCACCTATATATTTTAGCATCATAACTCCCGATAATATGGCAGAAGTAGGATTTGCCAAATTTTTGCCCGTAATATCTGGTGCTGAACCATGGACTGGTTCAAATACAGCAATATCTTCTCCTATATTGGCACCAGGGGCTAAGCCTAATCCCCCTATAAGTCCTGCTGATAGATCAGATAATATATCTCCATATAAATTGGGAGCCACTATTACATCATAATGTTGAGGAGACTGAACTAATTTCATTGCCATTGCATCTACTATTATTTCTTCAAATTCTATATCCTTATATTCTTTAGCAATTTTTCTTCCACATTCTAAAAATAAACCATCGGATAATTTCATAATATTCGCCTTATGAACTAATGTAACCTTTTTCCTACGTTGAGTTTTACATAATTCAAAGGCATATCTACATATTCTTTCACTGGCTTTTCGAGTTATAATCTTTATACTTTCCGCTGCATCCTCTCCTACCATATGCTCTGTACCTGAATATAGATCTTCTGTATTCTCCCTGACTATTATAAAGTCCACATCTTTATGAATACTATTAATTCCATCATAGGAATTTATTGGTCTTATATTAGCAAATAAATTTAATTCCTGTCTTATCTTTACATTAACAGATTTAAAACCTTCACCTATAGGAGTAGTTATAGGTCCCTTTAATGCTACTTTGTTATTCCTCATACTATTTAAAACCAACTCTGGAAGAGGGGTACCTTGAGCCTCTACAGTAGTAGCTCCTGCTTCTACTATTTCCCAATTAATATCCACGCCAGTAGCGTCTATGATTTTTCGTGTAGAAGTCATCACTTCTGGACCTATACCATCCCCCAAAATCAATGTTATATTATATGCCATGTATTTATTCTCCTTTCAAAGTAGGATTAACAAATATCTAGTGTTTTATTAAATTTAAAAGGCCTCCTACTTTAAGTATTTCCCTCTGCCTTTCTGTTATATCTAAAAACAATTCATATTTTTCATTTTTAGTCTTGTTCTTTATTAAAATCCTATCTTCTTCAATCTGCTTTAAAACATTTTCAATAACTAATTCATCTAATAGATCTATACTGTTAAAGTCACTTTCATTTTTAAGTATTAAAGGAAGTATTCCATTATTGATTAAATTTTGTTTGTGTATTCTTGCAAAGGATTTAGCTATAACGGCCTTAATTCCTAAATATAGTGGTACTAATGCTGCATGTTCCCGACTAGAACCTTGACCATAATTATATCCTCCAATAATAATACCACCATTATTTTCCTTTGCCCTTTTAGGAAATTCCGGATCACAAGGCGTTAGACAATAATCCGACAGATAAGGAATATTAGATCTATAGGGTAGCAGTTTAGCATTAGAAGGCATAATGTGGTCAGTAGTAATATCATCCCCTACTTTTATTAGAACTTTTCCCCTAATATCCTGCCCTAATCTATCAGTTTTCGGGAAGGGCTTTATATTTGGTCCTCGAATTATTTTAATATCCTCATTATCCTCCGCTGGACTAACTATCAAATTATCGTTTATTAAAAACTTTTCTGGTACGTCTATATGGATATTTTTAACACATTCTAATGGATTGGTAATATATCCTGTCAAAGCTGAAGCTGCAGCCACCTCTGGACTCGCCAAATATACATTAGCTGAAGTGGTTCCAGATCTTCCCTTAAAATTTCTATTAAAAGTCCGCAATGAAACTCCATGGGTACTAGGAGCTTGTCCCATGCCAATGCAAGGGCCACATCCGCATTCCAATATCCTTGCCCCTGATGAAATCAATTGAGACAATGTTCCATTTTCCGCTAACATATTTAATACCTGTTTTGAACCTGGAGAAATGACTAAAGAAACATCTTCAGCTATGGTTTTTCCTTCTAAAATATTGGCCACCTTCATTAAATCCACATAGGAAGAGTTGGTACAGCTACCTATAGCTACTTGATTTACCTTTATACCTTTTAACTTAGATACACCTACCACATTATCAGGACTATGGGGACAAGCTACTAAAGGCTCCAACTCTCTAAGATCAATTATTATTTCATCATCATAATTAGCTCCGTCATCAGCTACTAATTCCCTATAATCCTGTTCCCTTCCCTGCATTTTTAAAAATCTATATGTTATCTCATCTGAAGGAAATATAGAAGTAGTTGCACCTAGTTCTGCTCCCATATTGGTTATGGTTGCTCGTTCTGGTACAGATAGATGCTCAATTCCATCACCACAGTATTCAAATATTTTGTTAAGCCCCCCTTTTACTTTACATATTCTCAATACCTCAAGTATTATATCCTTAGCTGATACTCCAGGATTTAGCTTTCCTTTCAATTCTACTTTGACAATTTGGGGCATGGTCATAAAATACTCTCTTCCTGCCATTGCCATAGCCACATCAAGACCTCCAGCTCCTATAGCTAACATTCCTAAACCACCGCAAGTGGGAGTATGACTATCTGAACCTAGTAGGGTCTCCCCAGGTACTCCAAATCTTTCAAGGTGAACTTGATGGCATATTCCATTTCCTGGCTTTGAAAAATATATTCCATATTTTTTGGCTATACTTTGTATATATAAGTGATCATCAGCATTTTCTGGTCCCGTTTGTAACATATTATGATCAATATAAGCTACAGACTTATTAGTCCTTACCCTGTCCACACCCATAGCTTCAAACTGAAGATAAGCCACGGTTCCTGTAGAATCCTGAGTAAGGGTTTGATCTATTTTCAATCCTATCTCTGTACCTCTTTTTAATTCTCCAATTATTAAATGTTCCTTTATTATCTTTTCTGCTACTGTTAATTTCATATCCTTCCCTCCAATATTAGCCTAAATTGCCTTAGTATTTTTGTCCTTCAAAATATCTGGAATATATTTTAATGTTAAATCTATAAGTTCATCATTTCTAATATTTGAAGTTCTTCCATTGGCATATTCTTCATCTATCCATTTCTTTATAGGTAAAATTCTTTGATCCTTTTTAGTGATCTTATTAGCATCATCTAATCTAAAATAAGCATTTATCCAAGCAGCAATACCAGCCAATCCAGAATATGCATTTACTGCAATTATTGGAGGCTTACCTAATATATTTTCAGTATCAAAACTATTGTATATTTCTTTGTTCTTTAACATTCCATCTGCATGGATTCCAGCTCTAGTTACATTAAACTCACTACCTACAAAAGGCGTACGTGGTGGTATCGTGTAGTTTAGCTCCTTTTCAAAATAATCTGCTATATCAGAAATAACTTTAAGATCCATATTTTTAGTATTCCCTTTTATTTGCCCATATTCAAATATCATAGCTTCTAGAGGACAATTCCCTGTTCTTTCACCAATGCCAAATAATGTAGCATTTACAGAAGAACATCCATACAACCAAGATGTGGTAGAATTAACAACCACTCCATTAAAATCATTATGACCATGCCACTCAATAAACTCTGAAGGAACATTGCAATAATATCTTAACCCGTGTATAATTGCAGGTACTGATCTAGGTAACTCTACCCCCATGTGTGAAACTCCCACTCCTAAGGTATCGCAAGCTCTTATCTTAACAGGAAGTCCATATTTTTCTGATAGCTCCATTAAATTTTTTGCTAGTGGAGCAACAAATCCAAAGAAATCAGCTCTAGTGATATCTTCAAAATGACATCTAGGGATTATGTTATTTTTCAATGCAGATTCTGCAATAGATAAATAATTATACATTGCTTCCCTTCTAGTCATATTTAATTTATGAAATATATGATAATCTGAACAAGACATCAATATCCCAGTTTCTTTAATTCCCATATCCTTTACCAATTTAAAATCTTCTTTGTTAGCTCTAATCCATGATGTAATTTGAGGAAATTCATATCCTCTATCTATACACTTTCTTATAGCTTCCCTATCCTTGTCAGAATATAAAAAAAACTCTGTTTGCCTTATGATACCTGAACCATTATCTAACAGATGAAGATAATCGTATATTTTAACCATCTGTTCTGCTGTCATAGATTCCATGGATTGTTGCCCATCTCTAAAAGTAGTATCTGTAATCCATATATCTTCTGGAATTTCCATTGGCAATTGGATGTTGTTAAATTTAATCTTTGGAATTTCCGAATAAGGAAACACATCCTTAAAAAGATTTGGTCTTATAGCGTCCACTCCAGTATATTTCATTATTTTCCCTCCTATTTTTTGAATTTTGCAAGTTTGTTAAATTTATACTTCGTTTTTAAGTTGTTTGAGTATTTGTATTTCTTCCCAATAATATTGTTTGTTGTTATCAATATCTTAGTTTTTTAAGTATATTATAGGATTTCAGCTTAATCTATTTGTAGCTGAAAAAATAATATTGTAAACAATTCTAACATAAGATTTTTATAATAGCAAGGATTTTTGCAAGTTTATTTTTTTATTCTTGCATATTGTTAAATAAATATCAATTTAAATATTGCTTTTATAAGAGAAAAAATACGAGTAGATTTTTATATTGTTATAAAA
>JAPXKQ010000168.1:0-4840 GCA_033809995.1 Tissierellaceae bacterium | reverse complement strand
GCTTAAACGCCCATTTTAAAATCATTTTTTGTACCTTTATTCAGTGCTAAGATTTTCTAACCCCAACTATTGACAAAGAGCCTAAAAAACACCCCGAAGGGTGTTTTTTGTATTCATGAGATATCTGGTTATTGAACTACTATTATCTCTACATCTCTATTTGGGGTTTCTGAATCTGCTATCTTGTCTAAGTTGTACATTGCAACTACTTCAAGTCCAACTATGCTCTTTGGATTTGTTTCAACATAATCAAACTCATCTTTAGCATTCAATACGTAGATTGTCAAGTTATCAAAGTTCATTTCAACAGTTTGCGATACTGTATTGTCAGAAACAAGTTTAGTAGTTAATCTTGTTCCAGCAACACTTCCAACATATATTGCAGAAGTTGTTGTTACAACATTGTCATCTATTATATCAGCACGTGTTACTTTTCCGCCTGATAATGTCAATTCATGAATTACACCTGTGTCTACATCTGCACCGTTAAGACTTAGAACTCTATCTTTTCCTAAATATGTTACTTCTTTGCCATCTACATAGCCTGTAATTTCAGCTACTTTATTGTTTCCATCCATTACATATTCCAAACCAGTAACCAATGCAAATGTTCCTTTTACTGATCTGTCAGCATCTGTTGAAACAATTACTTTGTATTGTCCGTTGCCAGTGTAATCAGCATACGTTACATTAATTGAACTTGGTAAGTTTTCAGGATCAACAACTGAGTAGTCGCCTTTATCAGTTCCTGCTCCTGGTTTTACAGAGAATATAGGTGCATCTTTAGCAACTTCAAATTTTTTATTGTCAGTGCTTACAGTTTTTTCGTTTGCATCATCAGTAGCATCAATCATTATAACTTCAATTACATCAATTACACTTCCGTCTAATCTGTATTTAATTAATGATTTTGATTGAACTATGTCATTTCCTTGTTCAGTACCAGCAACAGCATTGAAATCTAATTTTTCATCGAGTACATTACCAATTTCATCGCCGTCTTCATTAACATATATTGCGTCTTTATCAACTTTATATGTTACAACTTCACCTTTAGCGTTTATCAATTTGATTTCTGCATCAGCTATAATTCTTCCTGTTGAAGAGTTTTCAGCTTTATATCCTGGAGTTGCCTCAATAACAACAGCGTAATCCTGTGCACTTGCTATATCAGTTGCATCAGCAGCAAATAATTTTCCTGCATCATCCATGAAGAATGTTCCTTCGTATCCAACGTCGAATGTTTCAACACGTCCAAGAATTTCACTTCTTGTATATTTAGTTCCGTCAACATATACTGAAGTTGAACCATCGTCATGTTTATTTACTCTAGTTATCATACCTTCAACAGTATCTCTGGAAACTACTAATTTAATAGCTGAAGGTACAGTACCTGTTTCAGCTCCGCCTGCAGCATAAACAACTACTACGTCATCTGCTTTAATATCAAAGATATCATCAACAGCACCTGTTACTGTCACTTTATCTAGGTTAACATTATCTCCTTTTTTAGGTAAATCAATTCTTCCTAACTTAAGAGCGCCTTCTCTATAACCTGCTACAACTTTTTGTGCGAATGTTGGGTTGGTAACTACTATTGCTTTAACATCTCCATTATGTTCAGTATCGAAGTCTCTGTCGTACATTACTACTTTAACTTGAGCAGCTTTGTTGTCTAAACCTACAATATTGTCAGTATTAGCAGTTCTGGATTCAAGATCGCCTTCGTTTAATTCAACTAAGTCACCATTGTAGTATACATCCATATCAGTGCTCGTAGTTAAATTAATTGCTTTTTTAGTTCCATCTTCCTGTTTTACTTGGAATTTATTTGGATCATCATGTTTCTCAAAAATACCTTTAACTGTATCGCTGTATGATCTTGCAACATAAACGATTGTTTTTTCATCTACTTTTGAATAGTATGCTTCAACATTTTCAAACAAGTATTCTTCTAAATCTACAACATCTCCTGCATATGCTTTGCTGTCGGGATCTATATGTTTAGGTTCAACTTCAAATACATAGCCTCTAACATCAAATTCATATTTTCCAGCAGGGATAGCTACTCTTGATATTAATGTTTTAAGTAGGTCAACATCATTAACATCTTTAATACTTGTTACGTTTCCATCATTATCAACTGATACTAAAACGCAATCTAACGCATTGTATAATGCTTGTGCAACCCCACCTCTGTCTGCTCCTACAGCATTTAATTTTACAGCGTCAGTAATTCCAAGTTCAGCTGCTTTTACCTTAAAGTTTGTTGGCCAAGGCATAGATTTGATTTCATTTGAATCATCTGTATAGCCTAAACCTCTAACTATCATAGTTAAAACTTCATCATAAGATACTTGTCTGTCTGGAGTAAATTTTCCATCACCAGTACCTACTACTATGTTTCTACCTGCTGCAATTGCTATCCATGGATCTGCCCAGTGTCCTTGAGTATCAGAGAAGTTACTTTTTGCTCCTGCAACTAAGTTGCCGTATCCAAGGATTTCTACCATCAATTTAGCCATTTCAGCTCTTGTAACAATATTTTCCGGTCTAAAAGTTCCGTCTTCGTAACCATCAATTATTCCTAAGCCTGCAAGTGTATTGATAGCTTTTTCGTAGTCATTATCAACTACATCTTCGAATTCTGCTGCGAATGCGAAGCTAAGACTTGATAATACCATTGCGATTACCAAGACAAGTGATAATACTTTTTTCATTCTATTCCTCCTATAAAATTTGTTTTTGTGGGTGTTTAGGTCCCCAATACCTTCATTGTGTCAGCACAACGACTATAACAGTATAACACTGTGATATTATGTAGTCAACATTTTAGGGTTAACTGTAATGTTTTTGTAATAATCACAGGATGAGTGCCAACATGCTACGTTTATAATATACCACAAGTTTTGGGGGTTAATATTACATTAATGTTACAGGTTTGTACTTATGTTGTTTATTGGAGAGGGGTTATAGGTTATGATAAGAGATGGGATTCTTAGCTGGAGTCAGAGCACCTTAGGATGATGAGTTATCTTCGAATTTGAATAACTCATCTTCATCGTCGCTGTGGGATGCTAAAGCTTGATATAGAGATATGCAGCCTAATATTGTGAAAGCTATTCCTATTACGATTATGATTGTTTGGAGGGCTGCTTTGGAATTAAAGATGCAAAGTACAGCAAACAATATGCCTGTACCGGATATAATAAGGTTTATAACATCGGAGAAATTTTTGTTTTTAATTGATTTAATGTAAATAGGTAAGCTTATGTAAAGAAGAAATATTCCTACAATAAGCATGGTTGATTCAGGCTTGTATAAACCTATGAAAGCTGCCAAAGCAGCAAGTAAATAATTTATTTTTTCTTTCAAAGATAAATATTTATAGGTCATTTTAAAATTAACAAGACAAAATATTAAGAGAATAATCATTGCCAATCGTATGGAGATACTTCCTATATGCTTTGATGCCAATATAAATATGATTCCTGTCACAGTAAGAATCAAGCTTAATATTTTCAATGTTTTTGTTTGAATATTTAAATTCGAAATCATGGAATCATCTCCTTTTCCTGTTAATTATAGCATTTAAAGATATAGTAAGCAATAAAAACATGAGATTCTTGGGGCGAAAGCCCTTAGAATGGAATCAAAGGTGGTGTTGGTGTTTATATAATGATGTATTGTAATTTATAGATTTTTGGTTTATATTAAATTTATTGAATTTATTTTTGGAGGTTATTAATGAACGCTGAAATTCTTTGTATAGGCAGTGAGCTTTTGCATGGGGATATAGTTAATACAAATGCCCGATATATTTCTAAAAAATTAGCTGAAATAGCCATTGATGTGCATTATCAAACTGTTGTGGGAGACAATAGTGACAGAATAAAAAAAGCCTTTGATATTGGGTTTTCAAGAGCTGAAATTGTAATATGCACGGGAGGCTTGGGACCAACTCAGGATGATATAACCAAGGAAGCATTGGCTGAATACTTCGGCGTGGAAATGGTTTATGATGAAGGAAGCTATGAGCATGTTAAGAATATTTACATGCGATTTAGAAGGGACTTCCCTCAAAATAATATGAGACAGACATATTTCCCGGAGGGCTCTATAATACTGGATAATCCCAACGGTACTGCCAACGGATGTATTTACAGGGGCAAGGACAGTCAAGGAAATTATAAAATAGGAATACTTCTTCCGGGACCTCCAAAGGAAATGGAACCTATGATGGATTCAAAGGTAATGCCTTATCTGAAACAGTTTTCCAATTGGGTTGTTTACGGAGAAAAATTAGTTGTAACCAATTTAGGTGAATCTGCTGCTGAAGAAATGGTTCTCGATATTATAAAAAACCAGACAAATCCTACAATTGCCACATTTGCCAGCGCCGGCAAGGTTATCTTCAGAATTACGGCAAAAGCCGAAAACAAGGATAAGTGCATCGAGCTTATAAAGCCTGTTATAGAAGAATTAATCAGGCGTTTCGGAAAGGACAATGCTTATGTAGTTGAAAGCGGAAATGTAGAGGATAAGGTTGCAAAGTTATTGTTAGAGAAAGGGCTGACTGTATCCGTTGCTGAATCATTGACGGGTGGTTTAGTTTCTTCAAAGCTTATAAGTTATCCGGGTATTTCAAAATCTTTTTTGGAAGGCTTTGTTACATATAGCAATGATGCAAAAATAAGAGCATTAAATGTGAACAAGGAAACCCTCGAAAAGTATGGTGCTGTTAGTGAAGAGACGGCAAAAGAAATGGCATACGGGGCAGCTTTGGTTTCCGGCAGTGATATAGGGGTTTCCACTACGGGTATTGCCGGTCCTGACGGAG
>JAPXKQ010000167.1:0-4850 GCA_033809995.1 Tissierellaceae bacterium | reverse complement strand
AAGAAGTAATGGGGAGGTAATAAAATGGCAGATTTCAAATATGAAATTACTGAGAGAATAGCGATTCTTTCTGAGAAAGGAAAGTGGACAAAAGAATTAAACAAAGTAAGTTGGAATGGAAGACCTGAAAAATATGACCTTAGAGATTGGAATCACGAAGATGGTAAAATTGGAAAAGGAATAACTTTCACAGAAGATGAAATAAATAATTTAAAAAAGGTTTTAGACACTATATTATAATAAAATCATATTATATTCTGGATGAGAAGATTATGTCTGAAATAAAGAGCATATTTAACTTTCTAAAAGATTATAACGGATTATTAAATCCAATTGTAACATAAATAGATAGGCAAATTTGGAATTATGAAATTTTAAGTGCACCACAAATTGAAGAATTATGGTCTATTAAATGGTTATTTGACACTACGTTGACGAGGAAGGAGGTAATTATATGAGAAAAGTAAATACAAAAAATCTAACACCCGAAAATGCATGGATAGAATTTGTAGGAACAAGTGAAAAAATGTTCCTATCAAATTTTAGGTATGAAGTACCTGAAATGGATATAAAAAAAATGTGCAAAATCTATGCTCAAGAATTACCTATAGTTTTTGAGTACGAAGGGATTTTATTTAGTGATAAGCAGATTGAAGAAATTGAAAATTTATTAGTAACACACCTAGCAAATTATATAAAAAAAAATGGAGGAATTGAAAATCTAGAATTATATACAGAAGAAGAGTTAGATATAATGCTAAAACAAGATTATGAAATAATTTTAGATGGTCTATCACAAAAGTTAGGAGTATCAAGGGAAGACGTGAAAAAAGCACTAAGGAGAATGGAGTAGGGAAAAAAGAATATCCTATAGGAAGATAAAAGAGTTAGCAGAAAATTTAGGTTATTGAGTATATAAATAAAAAACATTACACAATAGTAAAATCCTCCCATGTTTTCTATTTAATAAGTAAAGAGAAAATATGGAGGGATTATTATGATTAAATTGTTTGATAATCACCCAATAGTTTTAGATAGATGTTTAGCAACTATACTAGGATTAAATGAAGCTATAATACTTCAACAAGTTCATTATTGGCTAGAGATTAATAAGAAAAACAAGAGAAATTTTCATGAAGGCAGATACTGGACTTATAATACTATTAAAAAGTGGCAAGAAGAATTTCCTTTTTGGAGTTTAGAAACAGTAAAAAGAACTTTTAAAAAATTAAGAGAAGCCAATCTAATCATAACTGGAAATTTTAATGTCTATAAAATGGATAGAACCTTATGGTACACTATTAATTATGAAGAACTTGAAAAACTATGTAATTTTAAGCTGGATAGTATTGATTTTGCCTTTGATGAATCCAAAGATGGAGTTTCTTATGATGTAGAAAATATAAATGGAAATGTTCATAATGCTCAAAACATAGGGTCAGATAGAATTAAGGATAATACCCAAAATGACCAAATGAAAGATAGCAAAAAGCCCTTAGCAATACCAGATATTACTACAGAGATTTCTTCAGATATTTTTAATCAGTCTGTCAATCAGTCTAAGAAGATACAAACTGATAATGCTTTTTCTTATTCTAAGAATGACAGAAGGAATGATAATAAAGACAAATCCCATAAATTCAAAGAAAACTTTAAAAAAATAATAGATAGATGTGAACTCTATGGAATAGATAGCAAATATAGGGAAGGAGTAACCCATGCTATAAAGCTAATGTTATTAGATATTGAGAATTCTAAATTTATTAGGATTGGTGACAATAATGTTCCTGTGGAAATAGTTGAAGAGGATATGAAAAAGCTAAACTTTTTCATCATAGACCATGCAGTTAATAAATTTAAAAGAGCCAGTAAAGAGATTGAACTAAGGAATACTATGGCTTATTTAAAAGCGTGTATTTATAATTCTATACATGAAATAGATATGGATATTGATTCGGAGCTAATGTATGAGGGATTAATAGATTAGGAAAAGGTTGGACCAAGAAAGCCAAGTCCCAAAAAGCGAATAGCAGCAAGGACAAGTCTCAAAAGACAAATTATTCACAGAGGTGGATTTAAGATGTCAAGAGGATATGGTTAGATAAGAGATCCTAAAAAATATGCTTATAATAGAACCACGGTAAAAACTATAATTGGTACTGGTGGTCTTTTAACTTGATTACCAAACAGAGTAGAAATCTTAAAACAAATTCTTTCAAGTAAAAAAGCTCATGAATTATTGCCAAATAAAGAAGCAAATATATTAATAGATAATTATTATATAATAGCTTCTTTAGGAGTAATGAGCAAAAAGCATCCTGCTTTTATGGCTGAAGAAGCTATAGGAGTTATAATTGCATCAGACAAGGATATAAATGCTGAAAGATTCAATGGTATGAACTAGGTACATTATATATTGAGCTTAAAGAACTAAATAATTATATTAAATATGTCAACAGTTCATTTTATAGAAATCTTATAGAACAATTAATCCTACTTACTCATGCCATTATTTTATATAAAAATAATGATGATAATACCAAAGCCCTTAATAAATTAACTGAAGCAATTAAAATAACTACTCCTAGTTTTTCTCTAGAAAATTATAATTCCTTTATATATTCTTCTACAGAAATAAGAATACTTATGAATATAGCCTTTGTGTTAAATAGATTAGGCTATAAAGATGAGTATCAAGAAATAATGGAATTTTGTATAAATTCAGTAGAACCTAATGATGAATTATATCCTAAACTATGTCACAACTTAGCTGGAGTTTATAGAAGAAATAAGGAATTTGAAAAAGCATTAAAATTTTCTAATACAGGTATTGATGCTTGCCAAAAAATAGGAATTTTTAACAGATTAAGTACTCTATATTACGGAAAGGGAATTGCTGAATATAAATTAAATAAGGACGAGTATATGAAATCACTTGAAATGTCTATAAGTGGTGCTTCCTAACATCTTTTATTGTATGCTTACCAAAAACCAATTTTGTCACAAAGTTCCTTAAGGGAAATATAGTAACTAAATACCACAAAAACATACATTCCATTGACAAAATATTATTAAAATTGTAATATATTATTACGAGAAAGGAAAGTTTATGAATATGCTTTGTAAGGAGGGATAATCTGTGAATATTAAGTTCAAAGAATGGAATTTTGGAGGAAAATTAATATTTATTTCAACTATTTTAGCTATTATATCATTGTTTATGAATTGGGTAGATGCTGGAATATTAAGGGTTTCTGGATTTCAACAACAAGGGTATTTGCTTTTAGTATTTTATATTTATCCAGTTTATAAATTATTGAAGGGAACTAAATTGAATAAAGTATTGGGATTAATTTGTAGCGTATTAGCAGTGATTAGTAGTATAGCATTTCTTAGCTCAAAAAGTGTAGATTTTTTTGGTACTACTGTAAATGCAGGTGGAGTTGGTTTATATCTTTTCATTATAGCGTCTATATTGTTAACAATAGGAACTATAAAGTATAAGGTTGTTACGGAAGAAGAGATGGATATTGAGGTTAATAATATAGATAATGTTAAGTAGTTAATTTTATTTAAATAGAATATGTTTTTCAGGATAATTAAAGGATAAAATAGAAAATACTCCCCATACAATGGTATAATAATATACAGTATATCATTGCGTGGGGAGGTAAAATATGAATATTAGTAATATAAATAAATTAAAATATAGTGCTGGGGCTGTAAGCAAAGGATTTTGGTTTCAAGAGTTTAAAAAATATAATACATTACTTAGTGAAGGGTTAAAGGATGGAGAAATAAAAAAAATGCAAGAAGAAGAAAACATACTACTAGCTCCATCAGATGATTATGGTAAGAGAATGATAAATGAAGTATCTAAACGAACAAGGGCATTACCCAAAAAAATATCTATTATGTTTAATGATTTATCAATTTCAGATCAAAAAATATTAAATATATTAGGCATAATGATGACAGATAGATTGTTTTTTGAATTTATGTATGAAATATATAGAGAGAAACTAATAGTAGGTAATTTAAATTTTGATAATAGTGATATAATGGTATTTTTAAAAAACAAATCTGAACAAAGTGAAAAAGTTGCAAATTTCACATCACAAACCAAAAAAAGATTGGCAGTTGCTTATAAAACATATCTAAAAGAAGCAAATCTTATAGTAGAAGAAAAGGGTTCATTAGTAGTAAAAAAACCAATATTGGATATTAATTTAGAAAGAGAAATGAAAAACAATGGATTATATCCTTATTTAAGGATATTTTTGGGGGAATAATTTATATGGAAAACTTGACATTAGATGAAAAATTACGAATGATTGAAAAAATAATAAGTGATGAAGATTTTAGAAAAAACAAAGGTCTTAGCAATGAAGTTGGATATTACATTTTTGATTATCCAGCTGAAGAAGAGTTAAAGGTAAGGAAGTACTTGGAAAAATTAAAGAAGAAACATGAAGAAAAACCTCAAGGATATGTATTAAAAATATATGATTTGTATGATATCATGATTGATTTAATAGAAGAAGAGGGATTACTTGAAACTTGCATAGAAATGGAAGAAATTGATGGTATGGATTATTTAATAAGTTCTGTATATGATTTACTTAATATGGATTATGATGATAATTATTTTAATACTTATATAGATGAAAATACACCTGATAATTCTGTCGTATTTATTACAGGAGTAGGGAAAATTTATCCCTTTTTAAGAGCTCATGGAATTTTAAATAAACTTCACTTAGTATTTGATAGAGCTCCAGTTGTACTTTTTTATCCAGGTAAATTTGATGGGCAAAGCTTAATGTTATTTTCTGAATTTAAGGATGAAA